>NZ_JBXWSM010000010.1:0-11795 GCF_059613405.1 Ruegeria sp. BHSA118 | reverse complement strand
CCCAGCTATGGCGAATTTCCCAAGCACGGCGTCACAGTGTCCGAGGACGCGCTGAGCGAATGGAACGCCGTCGAACAGCGTTATGACGACAAGCGCGGTCTGAAACCGGGCCGCCGTCTGGGCTGTCAGGCCTCGGTTCAGGGCAATGTGGTGATCGACGTACCGCCCGAAAGCCAGGTTCACCGGCAGGTCGTGCGCAAGGCAGCCGCCGCGCGTGCCATCACGATGGACCCGGCCACGCGCCTTTACTTCGTTGTGGTGGAAGAACCCGACATGCATTCGCCCACCGGTGATCTGGAACGGCTCGAGCGCGCATTGCGCGAACAGTGGGACATCGAAGCCGTCACGGCGGACCTGACGCTGATGTCCAAACTTCAACCGGTTCTGCGCAAGGGCAAATGGGAAGTCACCGTGGCGGTCCACAAAGGTCACAAGGACAGCGTGGCGCGTATCGTCGAAATCTGGCCCGGCCTGCATGAAGGCGGGCTGTATGGTCTGGCCATCGACCTCGGCTCGACCACCATCGCCGCGCATCTGACCGATCTGGAAACCGGCGAGGTCAAGGCATCCTCTGGCCTCATGAATCCCCAGATCCGGTTCGGCGAAGACCTGATGAGCCGTGTTTCGTATTCCATGATGAACCCCGGCGGCGATCAGGAAATGACCAAGGCAGTGCGCGAGGCAATCAATGACCTGGCCACGTCGATTGCCGAAGAGGCAGGGATCGATGCCTCTCTGATCGTGGAAACGGTGTTCGTCTGCAACCCGGTCATGCATCACTTGCTGCTGGGGCTGGACCCGGTGGAACTGGGTCAGGCCCCGTTTGCGTTGGCAACGTCGGAAAGCATGTCCCTGCCCGCCCGCGACATGAATCTGACAACCATGAACCCACGCGCGCAGGTCTATATCCTGCCCTGTATCGCGGGCCATGTGGGCGCGGACTGCGCGGCGGTGGCCCTGTCCGAAGAACCCGGAAAGTCTCAGGATCTGGTTCTGATTGTCGACGTGGGCACCAACGCCGAAATCCTGCTGGGCAATACCAGCCGCGTGCTCGCCTGTTCCTCGCCCACCGGGCCTGCCTTTGAAGGCGCTCAGATCAGTTCAGGCCAGCGCGCCGCACCCGGGGCGATCGAGAGAATTGAGATCGACCCTGTCACCAAGGAACCCCGGTTCCGCGTCATCGGGTCCGAGAAATGGTCCGACGAAGACGGCTTTGATCAGGAAATCGCCACGACCGGGATCACAGGCATCTGCGGATCTGGTATCATCGAGGCAGTGGCCGAGATGCGTATCGCAGGCCTGCTGGACGAAGGCGGCCTGATCGGATCGGCGGAACAGACCGGCACTGCCCGCTGCGTGCCCGAAGGTCGCACACACGCCTATCTGATCCACGATGCCAGCGCCGAAGGTGGCCCCCGCATCACGGTCACGCAGGGTGACATCCGTGCCATCCAGCTTGCGAAATCCGCCTTGTACGCAGGTGCGCGCCTGCTGATGGACGAAATGAATGTCGAAAAGGTGGATCGCGTGGTTCTGGCCGGTGCGTTCGGCGCGCATATCTCGACCAAACACGCCATGGTGCTGGGAATGATACCCGACGCGCCACTGGAAAAAGTCTCGAGCGCGGGCAACGCCGCAGGCACCGGCGCACGTATCGCGCTGTGCAACATCGGATCGCGCGCCGAGATCGAACGCGTCGTGCGCGAGATCACCAAGATCGAAACCGCCATTGAGCCGAAGTTTCAGGATCATTTCGTGGCCGCCAATGCGATCCCGCACAAGACGGATCCGTTCCCGGAACTGGCCCAGGTAGTCACTTTGCCCAACCCAAGCTTCAACACCGGCGGCGAAACCGAAGCAGGCGGCGGACGGCGTCGCAGGCGCCGCGGTTGAACCGACAGTTCAGTGACCCCTGGGAAACCTCGGGTCATTGCCGTAACCCACGTCAGGCGTTGCGTCGGACCTCGTCCAGCGACGTGACGCCCAGCTGGGCCATGGCGATGCTTATTTCTTCGCTGAGTACCGACCATAGCTGCGCCAGACCCTCTTCGCCTTCGGCCGCAATTGCAAACTGAAGGATACGGCCGAAAAAGGCAAAGTCCGCCCCGTTCGCAAGTGCCTTGAGGACGTCTTCACCCGAGCGCAGCCCGCTGTCGTAGAAAAGCGGAAAATCCGGACCGACGGCCTTGCGTATCTGAGGCAGAACCGTGATCGGCGCGGGCGCACTTTCCAACTGGCGCGCACCATGGCTTGAGACCTGAATGGCGTCTACGCCCGCTGACTTTAGCCTTTGCGCGTCGTCTGCATCCAATACGCCTTTGACCACCAGATTTCCGGCCCACTGGTCTCGTAGGCGGGCCAATGTCTCCCACGTGGCCTTGGCGCGGCTTTCGGTGCGGTCAAAATCGTAGCCATCCATCCGGAAATTCGCCATTTCCGGCTTGCCTTTCAGTAGAACCGGCAAGGACCACCGGGGGTGCAGGGCAAAATCCATCACCTGCTTTGGCCCCATTTTGAAGGGCATTTTGAACCCGTGACGCAATTCGCGCGGGCGTCGGCCAACCTCGGGCACATCCACGGTCAGCACAAGTGTCTCGTACCCCGCTGCCTTGGCGCGATCGACCAGCTTGAACGTACCGCTGCCATCGCCGCTGAAATACAGCTGGAACCAGGCATGGCCTTCAGCTTCGACGATCAGATCCTCCATCGCGGTCGAGGCGACGGTCGAAACCCCAAGCGGCACCTCGTGGCGGGCCGCGATGCGAGCCAGCATCAAGTCGGCACCCGGCGCGGACAAATTGCACATGCCCATCGGCGCGATACCAAACGGGCGTTTCGCGGGCCGGTCGAATAGCGAACTTGCCAGAGATCTTTCACTGACGTCGCGCAAAATACGCGGGCGCAAGGTCATTGCATCCAAAGCGGACCGATTGCGACCGGCACCCATCTCGGCCCCGGCCGCACCATCAATATAGTCGAACACCATCCACGGAAGACGCCGCCGCGCCAGGCGGCGGGCGTCCTCGGCGCTGTGGATGGCGCTTGCGCCCATCAGGCCTGAACGGCCTTCATGAAGCGGTCGCGGATGACGACCGGATCCATCGTGATCGGCGGCATCTTGGCATTGCCGCTTTCGCATTTGCTGACGATGATGGTCATCTGTTTGGCATCCAACGCCTCTTGCAGCACACGCCCGGTGTCTTCGGCGGCACATTCGATCACACGCTCACACCCGGCGGCCTCGGCCATCTTGGCCAGCGAGGTCTTCTGTCCCGCATAGGTCGGCTGATCACCGGTCGAACCGTAAGAGCCATTGTCGATGATCAGCAGGATGTAATTGTCCGCCACGTTGTTGGCGATGGTCGGCAAGGTGCCCAGATTGGTCAGGATCGAGCCATCTCCATCAATGACGATCACCGGCTTCGGCTGCGACAGCGCCACCCCCAGACCGATCGAGGACGCAAGCCCCATGGTGCCAAGCATGTAGAAGTTGGTTGGCTGGTCGTCGATGGCATGCAGTTCCTGGCTGGGGATGCCGATGTTGCAGACAACCAGTTGATCACGCAGGATCGGAGCGATTTCCTTCAGGATTTCAGAACGGATCATTGGTCGCCATAGCCTCCCCAGAAATTGGCGTCGGTCAGGATGGCGACCGGCTTGTTGCACATGAAGGTGTATTTCAGGATCGCGTCGAGCTCCTCGACGTCGGCCTGATGGTGGAAGTGGTAGGTGGGGATGTTCAGCTGAGCCAGCAGCGCCTTGGTGTGAACCGCCATTTCAACCTGGCAGGCAATGGGTTCGCGCAATTCCCCCCGGTACGAGATCAGCATCGGCAGCGGCATCCGGTAATACTGGATCAGCGTCGCCAGCGTATTGATCGTCACGCCAATGGCCGTGTTCTGCATGATGATCGCGGGCCGCTTGCCGCCCATCCACGCCCCTGCACACAGGCCCATTCCTTCGTCTTCCTTGTTGGACGGGATGTGATAGATGCCTTCGCGCTCGTCGATTTCCGCGATGACACCTGCCAATTGCTTGCACGGGACAGTGGTGACAAACGAGATATCGTTGGCCACCAGATCGTCGGTGATCTTTTGGTCTATGTTCATGATCCAGCTTTTGATCCTGTTTGGGGCGCTAGACGCGCGATTGAGGAGTTCAGGCCCTTCGGTGCACGTGTACGGCACAGGGGGCATGGCGGACGACGCGCGAAGCGGTCGATCCCAGGAAGTAATCGCTCAGGTCCGGCTTGTGCGAGCCGATTACGATACAGTCGACATTCTTGCTGCTGGCATAGTCGATGATGGACCGCGCGGTATGGCCTTTGACGATTTCGGCCGTCACCCCTTCAAGCCCTTCGACTTTTTGCAACAGGTGCAAACGGGCCCGTTCGAAACCTTCGGCGACAACCGATTTATCCAGATAGGCGCTGACCGATCCCTGTGGCATCTCATAGACATGCAGCGCAATTATTTCTGCGTCCTCTCCTGACAAGGCCCGCGCGATTTCCAGCGTGTGTTGCGATATGCCGTGATCCAAAGCTAACGGGACCAGTATTTTTGTGTACATGAAGGTCTCCAGTTCTGTCAGTTCTATCCCCAGGGTCTCAGGATAATCTTCGGTGCGGCCACGGCGCCAGACCGGATATCGCAAAACGCTTGCGCGCCGTCGGCCAGGGCGCGTTCTTCTATCCAGTCCAGAGCCCCCAGCCGCCCGTCAAAGATTGCCTGAGCCGTCTGGCGAAAGTCTTTGGCAGTGTATGTGTAAGTCCCTATGAATGTGATTTCCTGCAAGGTCATCCGGCGAATATCCAGACCACCGGTATCCTCACCCAAACCCACATGCACGATCACACCGCCCGGTTCGGCCTGGGCCGAGGCAACTGAACGCGTCGCGGCATACCCCACGGCATCTATGACCAACGGGTAAGTCCCTTTGGCTGACTCCACCAGCGCAAAGCTATCGATTTTCGCCAGATAGTTCCGACGCAGCTCATTTGGTTCCGCGATGGTCACATCGTCGACGCCCATTGCCCGCAAGGCCAATGCCGCCGCAAGGCCGATGGCCCCGCCGCCGATCACCAGTGCACGACGGTCCATCCCAGGATGCAGAGCCTCGATCCCCAACCGGACCGTATGCCAGCTGACGGCCAGCGGCTCTGCCAGCGCGGCTTTGGCAAACGAAACATCCTCCGGGACCTCAACAAGATTGCCGGCGGGCATGGTGACGTATTGAGCAAACGCCCCTTCGCGCGGAGGCATCGAGATGATCTGGCGATCCGGGCACAGGTTTTCCCGACCGGCAAGGCAGGCCGCGCATTGACCGCAGGTTACCAGCGGATTGATCGTGACACGATCACCGGCTCGTATCCCGTCGACAATCACACCGGCCGCCTCGTGCCCCAGGATCAGCGGTGCCGGACGGCGGGCATCATGGCCCAGATAGGCGTGCATGTCCGACCCGCAGATGCCGACCGCCTCGATCCGGATCAAATGCTCGGACGGACCGGCCCTGGCATCCGGCACATCACCGAACACCATCTGCTCCACACCTTGGTAAACCAGTGCCTTCATTTGGCTGTGAACCCTCCATCAACCATAAGAATCTGCCCCGTGACATAGCCGGACGCGTTCGAGCACAAAAACAGGATCGGCCCGTCGATATCCTGCATATTCCCGTTGCGCCCAATGCAGGTTTGAGCGGCGTTGCGTTCCGCGCGCTGGGGGTCGTCAAACACGGCCTGGGTCAGCTCGGTCGGAAAGAACCCCGGACCGATTGCGTTGGCGGTAATGCCAAAGGGCGACCAGGATTCGGCCATGGCACGGGTCAATTGGGCGATCCCGGCCTTGGTGGCACCATAGGCAATTCCGCCCGGAAAGGCGCGAGTCGTTTGCAGCGAGGCGAAATTGACGATGCGCCCCCACCCCTTCTTTTTCATTTCGGGTACCATCGCCTGACTGAGGAAAAACGGCGCGCTCAGGTTCAGGGCAAGCGTGGCATCCCATCCATCAGGTGTCACCTCGTCGGCGGCCTCACGCGTGTTGACCCCGGCCGCGTGCACCAGAATATCCGGCGCGCCGAACTTGGAATTGATCTCCTGCACCAGCCCGCCGATTCCGGCACGATCCGCAACATCAGCAACGACTGCTTCTGCGTGTTCGCCGATTTCGGCCTGCATCTGCGCCAACGCGTCGCTGCGCCGTGCCACGCCGACAACACGCGCGCCTGCTGCGGCAAGTGTCCGCGCCACCTGCCGCCCCAACCCCGAACTGGCGCCGGTGATGCAGGCCACCCGGCCCGTCAGGTCGAACAATGTGCGCGGGTCATACATCAGCGGTCAGATCGAACTGCTCATCCGGGAAATACTTGGCCAGACGCACATCCGCTGCGCGGGCGTGGCCTTCCATACCTTCCAGTCGGGAAATCCGAGCGGTGGCTTCGGCAATCGATTTCGATCCTTCACGTGTGGCCCGCTGCCAGGTGACGATCTTCATGTATTTGTGAACACTCAAACCGCCGGTGTAGCTGGCCGCGCCCGAAGTCGGCAGAACATGGTTCGTTCCGGTTGCCTTGTCCCCATAGGACACGGTGGTTTCCTCACCCAGGAACAGCGAACCATAGCAGGTCAGGCGATCCAGCCACCAATCCAGATCCTGGGCCTGAACCGTCAGGTGCTCGGGCGCATATTCATCGGAACAGGCGGCCATCTCTTCGCGGTCGGAACAGACAATGACTTCGGCATAGTCGCGCCACGCGGCCGAGGCGTTTTCCCGGTTCAGCTCTGGCAGATCGTCGATCAAAACCGGAACCAGCGCCATGACTTTCTGCGCAAGGTCGCGATCATCCGTCACCAGCCAGACAGGCGAATTGTATCCGTGCTCGGCCTGACTGACCAGATCGGTTGCCACCACGTGGGCGTCCGCGGAACTGTCGGCAAGGATCAGGCTGTCGGTCGGACCCGCGATCATGTCGATACCCACCTTGCCGTAAAGAATGCGCTTGGCCTCGGCCACGAACTGGTTGCCCGGCCCCACAAGGATATTGGCGCGCGGCAAACCGAACAAACCATAGGTCATGGCAGCCACGCCCTGCACACCGCCCATGGCCAGAATGCTGTCGGCTCCGCAGATATGTGCGGCATAGACAATCGCTGGCGCCACGCCCTCGCCCGGACGGGGCGGAGAACAGGCCGTGATATGGCGGCACCCGGCGACCTTGGCCGTTGTCACCGTCATGATCGCGCTGGCGATATGGCTGTAGCGCCCACCGGGAACATAGCATCCCGCCGCATCCACTGGGATCGCCTTTTGCCCCGCAACGAAACCCGGAACGATCTCCATCTGTACGTCCGACACGGTGGCCTTCTGCGTCTCGGCAAAGCGACGGACGTTGTCGTGGGCAAAGCGGATATCGGCCTTCAGTTTTTCCGGCACCCGTGCGATGGCCGCATCAATCTCGTCCTGCGTCATCAGGACATTTCCTTCGAACTTGTCGAACTTGAGGGCATATTCCAGCGCCTTGTCGTCGCCACCTGCCTCGATGTCGGCAAGGATGGTCTTGACCGTGTCATGCACCTCAGAGGCATGCGATTGAGCGGTGAGAGTCGCCTTTTTCAGATATTCACGAGGCATGTTCAGCAGGTCCTATTGGTAGATTTCAGGAAGCAGGGTGGTCGACACAGCAGGCACGTAGGCGATCAGGATCACCACGATAAGCATGGTCAGTACGAAAGGAACGGCCCGGGCGGCAATCTTCAGAATGGACTCTCCGGTAATACCAGATACGACGAACAGGTTCAGTCCCAGCGGCGGCGTGATGAAGCCCACACCCAACGCGGTGATCATCATGATGCAGAACTGAATCTCGTTCATGCCGATATTGTCGGCCAGTGGTTTCAGGATTGGTGCCAGGATCACGATGTTCGGCGTTGTTTCCATCACGCAGCCCGCTGCGATCAGGATGCCGACCATCAGCAAGATCAACAGATAGGGATCATCGGTCAGCGACGTGACCGAGGTCACGAACCCCTGCGGGACACCCATGATCGCAAGTGCTTCGGCCAAAGGTGCCGAGAAGGCGATGATCGGCAGGATGACTCCGTTCACTTTGGCAGAACTGACCAGCATCGATGGAAAGTCGGCCAGTGTCAGTGTACGCAAGATGAAACCCATGATTATGGTGACGACAACGGCCGTTGCACCAGCCTCGGTCGGCGTCAGGCGGCCGGAGAAAATACCATAGAAGATGATGCCGGGCACGATAAAGGCGTACCAACCGGACTTCAAAGCCTTGCCCAGATTGGCCAGCCATTCGCCCATGGTCATCATGCCGCCACCCTCATAGGCATAAAGGCGGTTCATGATGATGTTGGTGATCAGGATCGACACCAGGATAGCCAGACCCGGGATCAAGGCTGCAAGAAACAGGGTCGAGGCGGAAATACCCAGCACGAGGCCGATGATGATATAGGCAATCGAAGGCGGGATCAGGATGCCGGTACAGGCACCAGCCGCAACCAGAGCACAGGCATAGGGGCGCGGATACCCGCTTTCCACCAGCCGGTTGATGGTCATGCGTCCCACCGCAGCCGCCCCGGCGGCATCCGACCCTGAAATCGCGGCAAACATACCGCAGACCAAAACCGTAGCCGACCCGAACCCACCCTTGGCGAAACATGTCAGCGCCTCGGCTACGTCCAGGAATTTGCGCGACAGACCGGTCCGCACCAGAACATCCCCGGTCAGAATGAACAACGGAACAGCGGTCAGAGCGAATGCGTCGATACCTGTGAACAGGCTTTCTCCGACCAGGCTGAGGGGCAGATCACCGGACATGATCAGCATCACGATCCCCGCTGTGCCAATGGCGGCCCAAACGGGTACGGCCAAGGCGATCAGGCCTACAAACAGGATCACCGGCAGGTAAAAATCCCAGCCCAGTTCAACGGTTTGATTGAGGGAATTCCAAAGCATCCGTTTTCTCCTCAGTCAAACAGCTTGTCGCCTTCGAAGACGGGGGTGCCGTCACGAAGTGATTTCACGTCACGCAGGAAAGATTGGATCAGCCGCCATATCATCAGGGCGAATCCGGCTGGCACCGCCATAAGAAACCAGACTTTCGAGACCCGAAGCCCATCCGTGACCGAGCCGAACTTGGCCGAGACATGAACCGCCTCATACGACCAGTAGAGCGCGATGATCGCCACGCCGAACATCACGAGATCGCCGAAAATATACAGCACCGCCTTGGGGCGTGGCCCGATGTAGTGCATGATCACATCGATCCGGATATGGGCGCGCTCTTTCACCGCAGCTGCGGCACCGATCCAGGCCAGATAGATGAAGGAATACCGAACGATTTCCTCGCCCCAGATCGACGAATAAGCAAAAATCTCGCGCCGCAGCACTTCGATGGCCATGGTAATCACCAGCATCACGTAGAACACCAGCAGCAACCAGCGCTCTGCGTTTCGGTCTATGTTTTGAAGAATGGTCATCTGATCCTCCGGCGCAGGGGCAGCCTGACCCGCGCCAGATTTGGCGAGTTGTTGTCGGGCTGACTGAAAGTAAAGTTCGTGGACGCCCGTCAGGCGTCCACGGCTTAGGCCTTAGGCGTCGTGAACGTAGTATTTGCCCTGAGTCCCGGCGGCTTCGACCAGCTTTTCGAAGTTGTCCATCGATCCGGCCAGTTCCGTCTTGAACGGATCCCAATCGGCGTTCTGATACCCGCCGGCATCCTGCCATTCCGCCAGTTGGTCGTCACTGAGCGAGTGGAACTGCACCCCGGCCTTGTTCAGCTCGGCCATGGCATAGGCGCGGGCCGACGGAACCTTGGACAGGTTCTGGTGGCTGGTCATTTCCGACCCCCACATGATGCCTTCCTGCACATCAGCCGGCATCGAGTTGAACCATTCCAGATTACAGGAATAAACCTGGCTGTCCGGCACTGCCTGTGTGAAGGTCACATGGCTGAGAATGTCCTTGAAGCCAAAGACATAGAGCGCACCAACCGAAGGATCGAGCGCGTCGGCAACGCCCTGCTTGATGGCCGAGGGGGTCTCGCCCCAGGCAACGGGCGTCGGGTTGGCACCGACCATCCGGTAGTATTGTTGCAGCATCTTCGATCCCGGCACGCGGAACTTTATCCCGCTCATATCACCGGGTGTAAGCACGGCATTGCCACCCTGCCGGACAGCGACAACACGCGGATCGATGTTCACATAGAACAAGGCCTTGAATCCTGCGGCTTCGACCTTGGGGTGAACCTCATTTTTCCATGTGTCCGAATGGACGAGGTTGGTGAAACGCTGGTTCGAGCCGCACAGGTACGGCATGTTGATCAGGTCGACTGTCGACGCAAAGGGTGCGAAATTCGACAGCGAATGCTGCGCGGCCTGAATGGTACCACCCTGCACTTTCTGCACCAGCGCGCCGCCTGCGCCAAGCTGACCACCGGGGGCAAGCTTGACATAGACCTTGCCGTTGGTGGCATTCTGAATGTTTTCTTTCAGGTCCAGCTGCATGATCGGATAGCTGCGCGACGCGCCAAGCACATAGGCCGTGGCCACCGTCATCACATGATCTGCGGCCTTCTCGCGCTCACTCTCTTCTTTTGCGGTTTGCGCGGCAGCCTCGGAAGACCACAATACGCCCCCTGCCCCAGCGACCAACGCGGCCGTGAATGCGCCACTGGCGCTCAGTTTCAGAAAATTGCGGCGCTCGGCCGATGCCAGTTCGGTCTTGTCGGTTTTCATCAATTGCCCTCCCAAGCAAAAGTTCAGCTGCCGTCTTGTGCGTCCCGGTCAGCTTCCTTTTTCAGAATTGCGACAACGAACAGGATCGAAGCCGCGAACAGAACCAACATCTCTCCAACGTCGCCAAGAAACGCGCTGCTCGCAAAAGCACCCAAAGCGACATTTGCGAAATAGATCGCAAAAACGATGACTGATGCAGCGAGATACATTTCCGGGACTCCCTTCAGAATCGGCTCAAATACCTTTGTAAGCGCTTACATCATAAATGCAAGCGCTTACATAAACGCTTTTATCCCTGGAAAAATGCGACTAACTTAGGCGAACCGGAATTGAGAGTTCGAGAATGTCAAAACATCGGTCCGCACCGACGCTGGATGACGTTGCCAAGGCAGCAGGCGTTTCAACTGCCACCGTGTCACGGTGCCTGAACACCCCGCAACAGGTGGTCGAGGCAACGCGGAAACGTGTTCTGTCTGCCGTGGACACCCTTGGCTACACGCCGAATTTTGCAGCCCGAGTGATGGCTGCACGGCGTTCTTTCACGATCGGCGCGATAATTCCGACGATGGAAAATGCAATTTTCGCAAGGGGGTTGCAGGCATTCCAAGAGGAGATTCACAAACAGGGCTACACCTTGCTGGTCTCCAGCTCGGCCTACCAGCCGGCCGCAGAAGAAGATCAGATCCGAACGCTGGTTGCACGGGGCGTGGACGGGCTGCTGCTGATCGGGCATGACCGGGACGTCCAAATCTACGACTATCTCGAAAAGCGGAAAGTGCCGGCCCTGGTGGCGTGGTCCTTCCTGCCTAACGAACCAATACCGTCCGTCGGGTTTGACAACAGGCGGGCGATGGAGGCTTTGACACGCAAGATCATCGAATTGGGCCACACGCGGTTGGCAACGATTTCGGGCATCAGCAAGGGCAACGACCGTGCGCGTCTGAGGATCCAGGGGATAAAAGACGCGATGTCCCGACATGGACTGTCGCAGGACGACCTGTCGGTGATCGAAACCTCGTACGAGATTGAAAACGGCGCCGAT
>NZ_JBXWSM010000009.1:0-80423 GCF_059613405.1 Ruegeria sp. BHSA118 | reverse complement strand
TGCGCGCATTGTCGCCCCTGCCCTGACAACTGTTCATGTTCCTCATCGTGACATGGGGCGCAAGGCCGCGCAGGCGTTGATTCAGATGATCGAATCCAACGCACCGGGCAAATCTGTTGAACTGCCGACGCACATCGTTGGCAGAGAGTCCTTGCTTGGCCTCAACAGCTAGAACCGTCTTTGCAAGCCCGTTGAGCAGATCCTTGGAAACACGTGCCGGTTGGATCCGTAAAGGCGGTGGCACAGCCACGCAGCATCACCTTTTTGATGAATTAACAGCGCTTTACAGTCCGGTTATGGAGCGGGTAGCGGGAATCGAACCCGCGCGTTCAGCTTGGGAAGCTGACAGGCTACCATTACATCATACCCGCCTTGTCAGATGAAATAACACCAGAACATCCAGACGTTCAACCCGGATCGCAACCAACCTTTTTCGGGGTCTTACTCGGTTCGGGCCCGCAGGCTGTCAATCAGGGACTGGTCGACGGCCAAGGTCTTGCCCGCTGCTTCCAAAGTACGGCGATCCAGATGCTGGGGGTTCAGATCAACCCCTTCCGAAAACGCCTCGACAATGGCCTTCATGGCCGTGATCCTGGCATATTTCTTGTTGTTGGACGGGATCACGTGCCAAGGGGCAACTTCCGTCGACGTCCGTGCCAGCATTTCATCCACGGCCACCTCTGCGACATCCCATTTTTCGCGGTTTCTGAAATCTTCATAAGTCAGCTTCCAGCGTTTCATCGGGTTGGTCAGCCGCTCGGTAAATCGGCGCATCTGCTCTTCCTGTGAAATGTGGAAGAACAGTTTCACGATTCGAGTCCCGTCATCGACCAGCATTCGTTCAAAATCATTGATTTCCTGATACGCGGCCCGCCAGCGTGTTTCCGGGGTCAGTTTTTCGATCCGCTCAACCAAAACCCGGCCATACCAGCTGCGGTCGAAAGCAGAAATCGCACCCGAAGGCGGCAGGCGTTCCCAGAAACGCAACAGATAATGCCGGTTGAGATAGTAGTTCCGGGGCGCGCCAATCGGCCAAACCTTGAAGCTGCGCGGGTCCAGGGCCTGACTAATCCTGCGGATGGTCCCCCCTTTCCCGGCAGCGTCCCACCCTTCGAACACCAACACGCCCTTGAGCCCATGAAACAGATAGGCTTGCTGAATTCTGGCCAATCTTGTCTGCAATTCGACCAGCTGATCGAAGTAGACTTTTTTGTTCAGTTTCCTGGTCAGATCCGCATCCGAGAGTTTTGGGGGGTGATGTTTGCTCATGCTGCCACCTGATCGATGCATCCTGGATCAGCGTATACTGAAACCTTCTGCAATTTCGACATTGATCAAGGTCAAATGAAAAAGGCCGGGCGCTGAGCCCGGCCTTTGCAGTCTGTGTCGTTCAGATCAGGCGCGGCGGCGACGGCCACCACCGCGGCGGCCACCGGCGGCACCGGCAGCGCCCGCCTCGTCCGGCGCTTTGTTGAACCGGATCCACTCACCACCATGTGGGTCGTTGTTGGTCAGCAGGTTTGCGGCGCGAATGGCCTCCATCTCTTTACCGGCGCGCGGTTTGGTCGATCCCAGACCGAACATCTGAACGAACGCCTCGTCATCCATGCCTTCGGGCAGGATGATACCCGCCGCAGCAACGGCCTCTTTTTTCTCGGCAATCTTCGCCTGCGTCACTGGCAGAGCCACCGGGTTCATGATCGCCGATGTCATGCCGGCACCCATTGCCATCGGCAGGAACGCGTTGTTGATGCCGTGACGGTTCGGCAGACCGAACGAGATGTTGGACGCGCCACAGGTGGTGTTCACGCCCAGTTCCTCGCGCAGGCGGCGGACCAGAGCAAACACCTGCTGACCGGCAGTTGCCATCGCGCCAATCGGCATGACCAGCGGGTCAACAACGATGTCATGCGCGGGGATACCGAAATCGGCAGCACGCTGAACGATCTTTTTGGCCACTTCGAAACGGACATCGGGGTCTTCCGAGATGCCTGTGTCGTCATTCGAGATCGCCACAACAGGAACATTGTATTTTTTGACCAGCGGCAGAACCAGTTCCAGACGCTCTTCCTCACCTGTGACCGAATTCAGCAGCGGGCGACCTTCCGCCGCCTCAAGACCCGCTTCCAGAGCACCGGGAACCGACGAGTCGATACACAGCGGAACTTCGACCAGACCCTGTACCAGCTCGACAATCTTGCGCATCAGCGGCGGTTCGGTCTCGTTCGGGTTGGGGTTCGAGTTGTAGACGACGCCCGCATTGATATCCAGAACGGTCGCGCCAGCCGCTACCTGAGCCAAAGCATCTTTTTCAACGGTCGAAAAGTCGCCCGCTTCCAGCTCGGCGGCCAGTTTCTTGCGGCCGGTCGGGTTGATCCGCTCACCGATCACGCAGAACGGTTCGTCAAAGCCCAGGACGGCTGTTTTTGTTTTTGATTCTACGACTGTTCGGGTCATGTCCGTTCCTTAGGAGGTTACAGGCTTTGCCGAAGCGCCGCCGTTATTGATCGCCCAGTTGGCGTTGGTCTTGATCCCGCCCAGCGGGAAGAAGTGCACGTTGGTGATGTTGAAATCCGGGTTGGCCGCTTTGTGGTTGGCCAGTTCGGTCACGACATCGGTCGGCTCGTAGGGCAGCAACAGCTTGGAAACATCCATGGCGCGCTTTTGCAGAACCTTCAGAGACGGGCCAACGCCACACGCGATGGCGAATTTGATCAGGGTTTGCAGCTTGGCCGGACCCGCGATTCCGATATGGATCGGCAGATCGATGCCCGCTTCTTTCAGGCTGTCGGCCCAGGCGATGATCGGCTTGGCGTCAAAGGCGAACTGTGTTGCCAGCGCCATTTCGGCATCCGTGGTCTCGTTGAATTTCTGCTTCCAGCGCAACGCGTCATCGACGTTCTTGGTCGAACCGTCCGGGTCGATGTCCTTGTTGCCTTCGGGGTGGCCCGCAACGTGCAGGCGCTTGAATCCCGCCTTGTCAAACAGACCGGTTTCAAGCAACTGCATAGAGCTGTCGAACTCGCCGTGCGGGTTGGCGACACCGCCCGCCAGCAACAACGCCTGTTCAACGCCTGCTTCGCCCTGGTACATGGCGATCCAGTTTTCCAACGTCGCCGCATCCTTGATGATGCGTGCCGGAAAATGCGGCATGACAGGGTAGCCATCCGCCGCAATTCGCTTGGCGGTCTTGACCATGTCTTCGATGGGCGTGCCCTCGATATGGGCGATGTAAACGCGTGTCCCTTCAGGCAGCAGCGCGCGGAAGTCGTCGACCTTTTCGGCGGTACGCGGCATGACCTCGATCGAATAGCCTTGCAAAAAGGCTTCGACGGTCGGATTTACTGGGTCGCTTTCGACCGCATCACGTTTCTTGAAGTTCAGCAAAGCCATTTCGGCCTCCCATAAAGTCTGGGGCTCATGCCCAACCGTCATTGGCGATCAGCGCTTTGACGCGGTCCTGATCGTATTCCGTTTCCAGACGCACAGCCTCGGCTTCGGCGATCTCGGCAGGATCGCCTTCGACCGCGAAAGGTTCGGCTTTGCGCCATTCGGCCAGATAGGCATCACTGTCCTTGGCGTTCACCTTCATGGCCGCACGGTCGATGGCTTGTTCAAACCGTTCTTCCAACTGCCGCTTTGCGCCACGACGGCCTTTGCCGACGATGACCTGAGCGGGAATGTCGCGCCAGTACACGATGGTGACGTCAGGCATTGCTGTGATTCCTCCTAACCCGATGGGCCGGTTCTAAACTTCAATGTAGGCCTGGGTCGGTCGATTTTCGACACACGACGCTTTCCAAACGACGTTTTGCGCCCACTGCGGTGTACGTGGCTTTTACCCAGATTCCCGGAAAACGCGCATATCAAAATTCTCATCGTCTGTATGAAAGCGCTGCATGAAAAAGAAAAACCCCGGACGGGAAAACCCGTCCGAGGCAAGAATTGATGGGTCAAATGGCCTTAGCCGACCAAACCGCCATCTTCGCGCGTAACGGCGATAATGGCCGAACGCGGCACCGAGTCACCACCTTCAGGCCAGTGGCTGTTGCCGTCTTCGCCCGGATGCTGAATGCCGACAAACATCGTACGACGGTCCGGCGACCAGCTGAGACCGGTGACCTCGCATTCGTTGGGGCCAACCAGAAAACGACGGATTTCGCCGGTGACAGGGTCGCCTGCCAGCATCTGGTTGTTGCCCTGTCCGGCGAAGTCACCTTCGTTGCCATAATTGCCGTCGGTCTGAATCCACAGCAAGCCGTTGCTGTCGAACTTCAATCCATCGGGTGAGTTGAACATATTGTCGGCGTTCACGTTCTCGGATCCGGCATAGGCGTCTTGATGGACAGTGGGATTGCCTGCAAGCACGTACAGATCCCAGCCGAAGCCAGCCGCAGCATGATCGCCGCCTTCCGGACGCCAGCGAACGATCTGACCGTAGTTGTTCTTGTCCCGCGGGTTCGGGCCGTTGGCCGAGGTATCATCCCCACCGGCATTCGGCTTAACGCCCCGGTTCTTGTTGTTGGTCAGGCAGCAATAAACCTCGGGTGCATTCGGGTTTGACGCCACCCATTCCGGGCGGTCCATTGTCGTGCCACCGACGGCCGAAGCGGCTTGACGTGTGTGGATGCGAACCTCGGCCTGCGATGCAAGCCCGGTGGTTTCAGGTGTCAGCTCCAACCACTCTCCTGTGCCGTCATCGTTGAACCTGGCCACTGAAAGCGTTCCATTCTCAAGCAGCGCGTTCGTGTCCACCCCGGCTGCGTAAACGCCATCGGAAACGAAGCGGTACAGGAATTCACCGCGTTCATCATCGCCCATGTAGACCACAACGCGACCATCGTTGTTGACAACGACATCCGCATTCTCGTGCTTGAATCGGCCCAGGGCGGTCAGCTTGCGCGGGGTCGAGTTCGGATCGGTCGGATCGATCTCGACCACAAAACCGGCACGGTTCGGTTCATTGGGGTTTTTCGACACGTCGAAACGGTCGTCGATCCCGGCCCAGCCATAACCCCAATCCTTGGACGAGACACCATAGCGCTTGAGTTCCGCACTAACCTCGTGGTTTTCATCCTCGGCCGAGAAGTAACCGTTGAAGTTCTCTTCACAGGCCAGATACGTGCCCCAGGGCGTCATACCGTTGCCACAGTTGTTCCATGTTCCCTTGCACGTCGTGCCGGACGGATCAGCGGCGGTCTTCATCAAGTCATGACCGGCGGCCGGACCCGTAATGGCCATTTCGGTCTGCGGCGTAACGCGGCGGTTATAGGGGCTGTCCTTCACGATACCCCACTTGCCATCGGTGTTCGCGATTTCCACAATCGTAACACCATGCGCCATCATGCCCTTTGCGATGTCGTCATCGGATGCTGGCTTGGCGTCCGGGTTGTTGCCCCAAAGAATGTCGCGGTTGGTGTATTCGTTGTTTACAACCAGCAGAACGTGACCGTCGTGAAAAAACACATCCTGGCCATCCGTGTTGTCACCAAATGCGCGTTCCTGACTGGCTGCCGTGCCGCGGGTGGCATGATCGAACTCTGGCGCGTCCGACCACAGCGGATCACCCCAGCGCACCATGACCTCGGCCTTGTAGCCCGAAGGCACAATCACTTCGTCTGCCGTCGAAACCGGAATCGCCTCGAACGAGAAACGATCCGCCGCCGCGCGGGCACCTGTCGGCAGAACCGAGCCGCCAACGGCTGCGAAACTACCCATCGCCAGAACACCCCCCAAAAATCCGCGACGCGACAACGCGCGTTCGACAACGCGGTCAAAGTCACATTCTTCGGGCCGCGGGTTTATGATTTCATCGTATTCATCAAAGGAAAGGGTGTGATCGTCTTTCATGGCAATCTCCATATCTGGCTGTAAGCTCGTAAAGAATCCCGCTGAGGGTTCCGTGGATGCCCTTCGCACCTCAATATGAACGGCATGTGACACGCGCGTTAATTTCAAAATTGAAATCACTTGCACGTCGGCGATCCCCCGCCTAGGGTCAGGGTAACTCGAAAATCGGAGGGCGTAACGATGGCGCCCAAGCGTCCCAAAGGTGCGGGCGCGTTCCCGAAAGTGGTCGAAAGCCCCGCGCCGGCAAGACCCGATCCGGATGCTCTTTATGCGGCACTGGATTTGGGAACAAATAGCTGCCGCATGTTGATAGCCCAGCCCAAGGGAAGTGGGTTTCATGTGGTCGACAGCTTCTCCAAATCCGTGCAGTTGGGCGCGGGTCTGGAACGTACCGGACGACTGTCGCGGGCGTCGATGTCGCGCACCGTACAGGCATTGCGAATCTGTCAGCAAAAGCTGAAACGCAACAAGGTCAAACGGATGCGTCTGATCGCGACCGAGGCGTGCCGCCGCGCCAAGAACTCGCGCGAATTCATCCGGCAGGTGAAGCGCGAAACCGGCCTGACGCTTGAGATCATTCAGCCCGAAGAAGAAGCCCGTCTGGCAGTGATTTCCTGTGCCCCGCTGGTTTCGACCAAGACCGAGCAGTTGCTGGTCGTCGATATCGGAGGCGGTTCGACCGAATTGGTCTGGATCGACATCTCGTCCGTTCCACGCCGCGACCGACCCGCGGCCATCATGCGGCTGCATCATGGGTTTCATACTGTCGACAGCCCTTTTCCCGCGGCCAAGGTCGTTGACTGGATCAGCGTACCGCTGGGCGTCGCCACGCTGCGGGACCAGTTCAATGATGTCGAGGATGACGCGGCCCGTTTCGCGTTGATGAGTTGGTTTTTCGAGGAAAACCTTGCCGACTTTGCCCCCTACAAGGACGAACAGGCGCGCGAAGGGTTTCAAATCGTCGGCACCAGCGGCACGGTCACTACTGTTGCGGCCTCGCATCTGGGCCTCAAGCGATATGACCGGACCAAAGTGGACGGGCTGCGCATGACCAGCGACCAGATTGACAAAGTCATACGCGGGTATTTAGAACTCGGCCCTCATGGGCGGCGCCGGGACCCTCGCATTGGTGAAGACCGGCAAGCCCTGATCATGTCCGGCTCGGCCATATTGCAGGCATTGCTCCGTTGCTGGCCCACTGACCGCCTTTCGGTGGCGGACCGGGGGCTGCGCGAAGGCCTGCTTTATGCGCAGATGAGCGCGGACGGTGTATTGGAAGACGGACCGTTCTGATGGCGAAGACACCAAGTGGAAAAAACAACTCGGGCCGCGGGCAGCGCGACCTGAAGGTCAAGGTCAAGACAGCGCGCGGGCGCAAGCTCAGCTCGACCCGCTGGCTCGAGCGGCAATTGAACGATCCCTATGTCAAGCGGGCGCAATCCGAAGGTTATCGGGGGCGCGCAGCTTACAAGATTTTGGAACTGGACGACAAATTCCGCTTTCTCGTGCCCGGGGCGCGGGTTGTGGATCTGGGCTGTGCGCCCGGCGGCTGGTGTCAGGTGGCCGTCAAACGCGTGAACGCGCTGGGCGAAAAGTCAGGCAAACGGATCGGAACCGTGCTGGGCATCGATCTGCAAGAGGTCGAACCAATCGCGGGGGCCGAAATCCACGTTCTGGACTTCATGGAAGATGACGCCGACCAGAGGGTCAAAGACTGGCTGGGCGGCAAGGCAGACGTCGTGATGTCGGATATGGCGGCGGCATCTTCGGGGCACAAGCAGACAGACCACCTTCGGATCATGGCACTGTGCGAAACCGCCGCCCACTTCGCCTTTGACGTTCTCGAAGAAGGCGGCACCTTCGTCGCCAAAGTTCTGGCTGGGGGGGCTGAGGGCGATCTGCAAAAGCTGCTGAAACAGAAATTTCAGAAAGTCGCCCATGTCAAGCCGCCGGCGTCTCGCTCGGACAGTTCGGAAAAATTCGTTGTGGCAACCGGGTTTCGAGGCGGCTCTTAGTCATCCAGCCGGATAAGGTTTCCGCTCAGACGCTGTTCACGCAAGGACGTGGCAGCCATTCCCTGCAACATCAGCGTATCTCCGTGCGTCACGTATGATGGTTCCCGGTTGCGCAGGTCTTCGATGCGCTGGGCTAGTGAAACCGGGCTTGAACCCGGCATCTTCCGCATTGTTGCTTCGTTGGACATGGCTCACCTTTGATCAGCACCCTGTTCTTGGCTGTAGCAAGGAATTCTGCCGTCAAGATGAAAGAATTCGGGCACGGATGTGCCGGATCAACGCCCAAACTGTTGCGACAATTGCAGCAGGTTCGGATCATCCGGCAACCTGTCCAGCGCCTCTTGCAGCACTATGCGCGCAGCTTCCGGGCCACGATTGATCTGCGCCAGCTGCACCAGCATCGGCCACGCCTCTGCCCTTTGCGGGTCCAGCGTCACAACCTCTCTGAACGCCTGTTCCGCCGCCTGCGCGTTGCGAAGCGTCAATGCCATGCCCCCCAGAACAAGATGGGTTTCCGGGGCGTCCAGCCTGTTCGAAATGACCTGCTGCCATTCCGACATGCCCTGCCCGAGCCTGGCCCGTTGCTCAGCCGTCAAGCCCTGCGGCGGTATGCTCAGGAGCTCTTTGGCGGCAGCGATGCGCACGTTTCGCAGAGGGTCAGACAATAACGGCTCGAGCCTGCGCACCTGATCTGCCGGGCTGGCCTGACGTTGCAGCGCCGCTGCATTTGCTCGTATCAGCGGGTCAACGTCCTGCAAAAGCGGCGCTGTGTCAGCGGCGATCTGTGGCGACCCAAACGATTGCAACAGATAAGCGGCGGCTGCTCTTACGATCCCGGGCTGCGACGCATCCATTGCAACGCCAAGCAAACCTTCGGGCGTGTAGAGATGCCCTTCGGCCGCAGCTTTGAAAACTGTCCCATAATGCGGGCGTCGATTTGTCGATTCCGGAAACCAGCCTTCTATCTGGCTTGCGGCCCAGGCCTGATCCTGGTCTTGATGGCAGTCCGTGCAGGCATCAACGCCCAGCCCAAGATCCGGTCGCGGTATGCGAAAGCTGTGATCGCGTCGACCGTCGACACCCATGTAGGTCCGCTCGATCATGTGGCAGCTTTTGCACTGGGCGCCTTCGCTGTCTTCCGGGTGATTGTGATGCGCAGGCGTGTCATAGTCCTTTGCGATAAGGGTCGCGAATTCCGGATTTCCGGCAGGCGAATGGCACTGTGTGCAAACCCCGTTTCCTTCGGCTTTCGATTTTGCGCTGTGCGGCTCGTGGCAGTTCATGCATCCGACGCCCTGTGCGTACATCCGGGATTGCAGGAACGAGCCGTAGACGTAAACCTCGTCCAGAATTTGACCGTCGGGATGATAGGAACCGGGGCGCAGCACGGCCAGATTATAGGCATCATGATACGGGGTTCCCGGAACCGGGTTTCCGTTGCCATGCGCCTCGCGCCGGGAATGACATCCGGCGCATTGCTGTATTTCTTCTTCGGTCCGCCCCTTGCCCCAACTCAACAGAAAACCGGCATTGCCCAGGCCATCTGAAGACCCCTGTTCCTGAACCCAATCGATATGTGCGGACCCCGGCCCATGGCAGGCCTCGCACCCGACCCCGATTTCGACCTGCTGAGACGTGTAGCTTCTGGTTTGAGGGTTGTAGTTCTTCTCAAAACCCGTGGCATGACATTCCGCGCAACGCGCGTTCCAGTTCTTGTAAGGACCTGTCCAATGCAACCCGTCATCAGGCGGCAGGTCCTGATCAGGGTACAGGTGATACCAGCGCCGTTGCTCTGCGTCCCAAACCACGTCGAAACTTTGCAACCGGCCCGGTTCGGTCTCGAAAAGGTATTGCTGCAAGGGTTCGATCCCGACGACGGAATGCACATCATATTCCGTCGTTGCCCCGTCTTTCTCCGTTACGCGGGCGGTGAAACTGCCCGCCTCGTTTTTGAACTGGACGGACATCCCGTCATGATCGAACCGGGTACCGTCGAAATCCGCCACAACAGCGCCGTCAGTGGGTCTTGTCCAGGCCAGCGCATGGTGTGACGCAGCCCAGGCTTCGGCTTCTTGTTGATGACAATCGGTACACTGGTCTGAGCCCACATAATCTGGCGTCTGCGCCTGAATTTCACCAGCGATTGCAAGGCAGGCCAGTATCAGGGCAAACCTCATTCCGTATCTCCTTCGGCGGCTTTTTGCAGATCAATTAGTGCACCGTTGTATTCGGCGCCCAAGATCAGGATCGCGGAATAGAGATACAGGAAAATCAA
The DNA here is from genome assembly GCF_059613405.1 of Ruegeria sp. BHSA118. Taxonomy (NCBI): domain Bacteria; kingdom Pseudomonadati; phylum Pseudomonadota; class Alphaproteobacteria; order Rhodobacterales; family Roseobacteraceae; genus Ruegeria; species Ruegeria sp. BHSA118. The sequence goes on along the minus strand of NZ_JBXWSM010000009.1, from coordinate 70,283 downwards.
GGCTGCCATGGCCCCCGCCAACCCTGCATAGGTGGCGCTGTAGGTGGCGAACTGACTGATATAAATTGAAAACGTCCACCCACCGGCCGCCCACAAGACCAAAGTCAGCAGAACGCCGGGCAAAATTTGCATCAGGCTGTGCCTGCGGGTTGGCAGCACAAGATGCGCCAGTAGGACGGTGCCCGCAGGAACCGCCACGGTGAACGTCCAGCGCAGGCGATCCACGGAAAACCAGTTGGCCACGGCAACTTCCGTGTGTTCAGTCACCAGTTTCGTATAGACCGGCAAAACCACCTCGACCGCGGCGATGATCAGAATGGCCGACCCTCCCAGAATGACCAGCACCAGACAAAGCAGCCGGGTTTTCCAGAACGGCCAACTGTCTTCGTCATGGTAGGCCTGGTTCATGGCTGCACGTACGGCGGCCACGCCGTTGGAAGCAAAATAGATCGCAAGCAGCCCCCCCAAGGTGATGACACCCGAGCCGGATCCGGCCAGAACAGCCCGCAGTTCGGCCACGATCGGATCTGCGACATCCTTGGGCCACGCTCCGAAAATCAGGTCGATCAACTCTTCCGTGACATAGCCTTGCGACAACGCTCCAGCCAGCGCCACGGTGAACAGCACAAAGGGAAACAGCGCCATCATCAGCGACATGGCCACGTGGCTGCTCATGACGAAACCGTTCTTTCTGCTGAAGCGACGGATCGACAGCCAAAGTGCCTGAACAGGTCGGCCAAACAGGGGATTCGCGGCAGTGGTCATTCTGCAACCCTAACCTGCCGAAATGGAACACAGAACCCGTCGTGAAAATCTATTTGTAGAATGAGGGCCAACAAACGCCTGAACGCATTGCATAAACCGGGCCTCGCGTGCAGGATTGGGCCGCGCAGGACGGGAAACGGGCCAGACACAGGATACCGAATGACACCGGATCAAAAAGACATCACGGTTAGACCCAGGCTTCGACTGTCCGTTGTCCGGGATACGTGCATCATCGCGACCCTGATCGTGCTGGGCCTCTATGCCGGTGCAAACTTTCTGATCCCGCTGGCTATGGCGCTGCTGGTCAATGTTCTGATCATCGCGCTGAGCGATCGCGTCGTCGCCCTAACCCGCGCTCCGGTCTGGCTGGCCAATATTGCCGGTGTGACCGTCGTTCTGGCGGGTTTGTTCATGATCATGTACGTGCTGGGCAGTCAGGCGACGCAATTTGCACGTTCCATCAGCACCTATGAAAACCAGTTTGATGGTGCGGTCGAGCGCATAACGGGGCTGGTCGGTAACGACGTGACCACCTTCATTCGTGACAATCTGGTCAGTATCGACATGTCCTATGTCGCACGCGTGTTGCTGGGCAGCGCCACCTCATTGTTGAACCAGTTCTTCCTGATCAGCCTATATGTTGCCTTTCTGATGGCCGAACGACTGGCCTTTCGGAAAAAGATCCAACTGGCCGCCGGAAACCCTGTCGCCGCAGCAGAGTTTTCGGCCATGCTTGATGCGATTTCGGTCAGTTTGCAACGCTATGTCGGCGTCAAAACCCTGATCAGCCTGATAACGGCAACGATCAGCTATACGGTTTTCCGCTTGCTTGGTCTGGAATACGCGGAAACCTGGGCCGTTCTGACCTTTGCCCTGAACTTCATCCCCTCGATCGGTTCGATCATAGCGGTGCTTTTTCCGGCCATGATCGCGCTTGTTCAATTCGAAACGATCATCCCCTTCCTGGTGATCGTGCTGGGATGTGGAACGATCCAATTCCTGATCGGCAATTTCCTTGATCCGGCCATGCTTGGCCGATCCCTGAACATGTCGACGTTTCTTGTCATTCTGGCCCTGACCTTCTGGACAACGGTCTGGGGTCTGATCGGTGCGTTTCTGAGCGTGCCTCTGACCGTATGCATCCTAATTGTGTTCAGCCACGTCCCGGCCCTTCGGCCGGTCGCCATACTGATGTCACTGGATGGCAGGTTGGGCGAGGATAACGGTAAGGCCGCAGCTAGCTAGGTCATGAAGCGCCCCCTGTTCATCGGATCGGATATCTACCGCAACTCGACCTATGGTTCAAAACACCCGCTGGCCATCCCGCGGGTGTCAACAGTCATCGATCTGTGTCGCGAACTGGGTTGGTTGACGCCCGAGAACTACCGCATCAGCCCCTGCGCAAAACCCGCTGTATTGGAAAGGTTTCATACGCCGGACTATATCGCCGCCCTGCAAAAGGCGGAAGCGGACCAGCACGTCACGGACGAAACACGGGATAAATACGGTTTGGGGACCCTTTCGAACCCGGTCTTCGCCGAGATGTATCGCCGACCGGCAACCGCCGCCGGTGGTTCCATGCTGGCCGCCGAACTGATCCGGGATGGAGGGATCGTTTTCAACCCTGCGGGCGGTACCCACCATGGCCTTGCGGACCGGGCGAACGGGTTTTGTTATCTGAACGATCCGGTTCTGGCGATACAGACCCTTTTGAGCGCTGGCCTGGACCGCGTGGTCTATGTCGACATCGACGCCCATCATTGCGACGGGGTTGAACTGGCGTTTCACGAGTCGGACAGAGTTCGGATGATCTCGGTCCATGAAACGCGGCGATGGCCGTTCACGGGCCAACTTGAGGAAGACGCCGGTGGTGCGGCCTTCAACCTGCCGGTTCCAAGGCATCTGAACGACGACGAATTCACCGCCATTCTGGATCAATTGATCCTGCCAGCGACCGAAGCGTTCAAACCGCAAGCGATTGTCCTGCAATGCGGGGCCGACGCCGTGGCCGAAGACCCGCTTTCGCGTTTGACCCTGTCCAACAATGCGCATTGGCGAACGGTCACGGCGCTGAAGCCTCTTTCACCTCGTTTTCTGGTTCTGGGTGGCGGCGGATACAATCCCTGGTCCGTAGGGCGCTTGTGGAGCGGCGTCTGGGCCACCCTGAATGATTTCGAAATTCCTGACACACTTGAGATCGGTGCACAGAAAATCCTGCGGGATTTGACCTGGAGCAGGGCCGCGGGACAGGCACCTCAACCCCATTGGCTGGACAGTTTGCGTGACGCGCTAAACACCGGGCCCATACGACAGGAATTGAGGAACGATTTGCGCCACCTCACCGCCAGGCATTCACGGTAGATCGGTCCGTCAAAGCCTGTTAGCATTCCGACATTTCGGGATATTCCTGACCGGCTTACCCCCTGTTCCGTAATCAATTCGTTTCTTCCAGTTTGGCACCGATTGGACCACCACCCATGAATGCACTTAATCAGATACTTGATCTCAAGGCCCGCATGGGTCAGTCCATCATCGGGCAAACCGAGGTCATCGACCGACTGCTGATCGGGATGCTGGCCAACGGAAACCTTTTGATCGAAGGTCTGCCCGGATTGGCCAAAACACGTGCAGTCAAGGCAATGGCACGCAATCTGGATGCAGATTTCAGCCGGATCCAGTTCACGCCTGATCTGCTGCCTTCAGACGTAACGGGAACCGAGGTGTTTCAACAAACCGATGAGGGCGGCACCTTTCGGTTCGAACCCGGGCCGATCTTTGCCAATATCGTCCTCGCTGACGAAATCAACAGGGCACCGGCCAAGGTTCAGGCTGCATTGCTGGAAGCGATGGAAGAACGGCAGGTCACGGTTTCCGGGACCACCCACAAGATGGAACCGCTGTTCATCGTGATGGCAACCCAGAACCCCATTGAACAAGAAGGCACCTATCCCTTGCCCGAAGCGCAGATGGACCGGTTCCTGATGCATGTTCAGATCAGCTATCCGCCGGTCGAGGACGAGGTTGAAGTGATCCGGCTGGTGCGGGGCGAAGAGATCGCCGCCGGGAAAGGCGCGTCAAGCGAGCAACCACCGACGATCCCGCAGGACGCCGTTTTTGCAGCGCGTTCGGAAATTGGGCAGATCCATGTTTCGGATGCAATGGATCGCTATATGGCCGATCTGGTTCAGGCGACCCGGACGCCCGCGGCGCTCAGCGAAGAACTGGCCAGTTGGATCGAGATCGGCGCCAGCCCGCGTGCCTCATTGGCATTGGACAAATGCGGTCGAGCGCATGCATGGATGAACCAGCGTGACTATGTGGACCCTGCGGATATTCGAGCCATTGCACATGACGTGTTCCGTCACCGCATCACGCTGAGCTTCGAGGCGCAAGGGAACGCCAAAACGGCAGATGACGTAATCGCGGAAATCCTGCGTCTCGTCGCGCTGCCCTGACGGTTCGGTTTGGCCGGGTGCAGCGATCCTCAGCATATCCCGATGATCCCCGCATTCACGTCAGTGCGGATCACCTGTTGCGTCTGGAACTGCATTCCCGTGCCCTGAGCTTTTTGCCACGCCAGCCTGCCCGGTCGATCCTGAATGGCAGACACGCATCGCGCCTGCGCGGACGCGGCCTGAATTTCGAGGAATTGCGCAACTACCAACCGGGCGACGATATCCGCACAATTGACTGGAAAGTCACGGCGCGAACCGGTGAGCCCCATGTTAGGGTCTATACCGAGGAACGAGACCGCCCTGCCCTGTTGCTGGTCGATCAGCGCGTTTCGATGTTTTTCGGAACCGAAGTCTACATGAAATCGGTCATCGCCGCCGAAGCTGCCGCAATCACCGCGCATCGCGTTCTTGGTCAGGGCGATCGTGTCGGTGGTCTGGTATTCAACGACACAAGCGTTGCCGAACACAGGCCGCAGCGCCGCGCGGCCGCTCTCATGCGGTTCCTGTCTTCCATCGGGGCTGCCAATTCGGCCTTGCACGCCGCCTTGAACCCGCAACCTACCGTGACGTTGAATGACATGCTGTCGGAAGCCGCGCGTATGCCCCAAACCAACGGGCTGGTTTGCCTGTTTTCCGACTGCGACGGGCTTGACGAAAAATCGGAATCCTTGCTGCGCCGTATTGCGGTCTCAAACGATCTGATCGTGTTCAACATAGCTGACAAGACAGCAAAGGGGCTGGCGCCCGATCTGAAACTCACCGTCTCGGACGGGAGCGACCAGATCGAAATCGACAGCGCTGACCCCGAACTGTCCGGGAAAATTCGCAAATCCATGGAAGACAGGTTGGACCGCCTGCACACATGGTCCCGTCGATACGGTTTTCCGGTTGTGCCATTGACGACCGCGGAACCCGCCCTGGATCAGTTGCTGAATCTGTTCGGACATCGCAGGGGGCAGAAATGAGCATCGACACGACAGGGAAATCTCTGGTTGATCTGCTGAACATGCTCGAGCCGGCACCGGAACCTGCGCCTGTTTCGATGTTTCCGCAGACATGGGGGTGGTTGGCGCTGGCCGTTATCCTGCTTGGCCTTGCCGTACTGGTCAGTGTTCTTTTCGTCCGGCAAAGGCGGGCAAACGCGTATCGCCGCCATGCGCTGGCCGAGCTGGCAGACCCGGATATCACATCGGCAAAAGTTGCCGAAATCCTTCGCCGCACCGCTTTGGTCGCATATCCGCGCAAGCAGGTTGCAGGGATTCATGGGAATGATTGGTTAAATTTCCTTTCGCAAACGTCTGATGACAAAAACTTTTTATCGTACATCGGGCAAACACTGATCGACGCACCGTACAAGGACCTGCCGCCAAACCGCGCCTTGACCCAACTTGCTCGGCATTGGGTCAAGTCCCATAAACAGCATCGGGGACCGTGATGTTTTCCTTCTCTGCGCCGTGGGTGTTTCTGCTTTTGCCGCTGCCGGTGCTGGTTTATGCCATTGCTCCGCCCCGGCGGGAAACAACCGTGTCCATTCGCATTCCGTTTTTCCGCCGCGTGGCCCAGGCGGCTGGCGTCGAGCCGCAATCCGGGTCAATGATCCGAACCCGGGCCCGGCTGCAAACAGCCAGCGCCGCCTTGATCTGGATACTTCTGGTTCTGGCGCTGGCGCGTCCGGAACGTCTGGGCGATCCCGTCGTGATGGAAAATTCTGCCCGCGATGTGGTTTTGGCGCTGGATATCTCTGGCTCGATGGATCAGCGCGACTTCCAAACCGGATCCGGTGCCCCGATGCAAAGGCTGGAGGCGGTCAAAGAGGTTCTCAGGCAGTTCATCTCTGAAAGAGATGGTGACAGGATGGCATTGATCATCTTTGGAACACGCGCGTTCATTCAAGCGCCCTTCACAGAAGATCTGAACAGTTTGAATGGGTTCCTGGACCAAACTCAAGTTGGCATGGCGGGTCCGAACACGGCTTTGGGCGATGGGATCGGGCTTGGCATTCGAACTTTTGAATCCAGCGAGGTTGACCAGCGCCTGATGATCGTTCTCAGCGATGGCGCTGATACGTCCAGTCGCATGACACCCGTCAATGCCTCGGCCATTGCTGCGGAAAAGAACGTGGTTGTCTATACGATTGGTGTCGGAGACCCGAATGCCACGGGCGAAGACCGTGTCGATCTTCAGGCATTGAAGGACATAGCCGATCGCACGGGCGGAGAATACTTCTTTGCCGACGATGCAACGGCCCTTGAACAGACCTACGCATGCATTGATTCACTGAACCCCAGAATGGTGGAAACGCAAAGCTATCGCCCCAAGCAAAGCCTTGCCCATATTCCGTTACTCATCGCGCTGATCGTCATTATGGTCAGCATGACCTGGTTCCATTTCTCACAGCGACACCGGGGGGCCGCCTGACAATGGATCTGGCTGATTTTCATTTTATCCGAGGCTATTACCTGCTGCTTCTCATCCCCATCCTAGCGCTGTGGTGGCGGATCAGACCCAGACCGATGGCGGACACCAAACTGCCATCAGGGATCGCCCCGCACCTTGCACAGGCCTTGCTGCTGGGCAAGGAAGAAAGCAGACGCGTCCAGCCCATTGATGTTGCGTTGGTCATTGCGGCGCTTGTCACATTGGCGGCCTCGGGCCCGACATGGTCGCGCGCGCCCAACCCGTTGATCGCAGACACGGCCCCGTTGGTGATCGCTCTCAAAGTCACCGACAGCATGGAAAGCTCGGATCTTGCGCCATCGCGGCTGGATCGGGCACGGTTCAAGATTTCCGACCTGATCACCGAACGTGCCGGCGCACGTACCGCTTTGATCGCCTATGCAGGAACGCCGCACCGAGTTGCGCCTTTGACCGAAGATGCGAACATACTTCGTCCGTTGCTTGAGGGGTTGACGCCGGCGGTGATGCCGAAGGATGGCGATGCGGCAGCCGATGCGCTTGCGTTGGCTCAGTCCATTCTGGAAGACAGCGACAGCCCGGGGGCGGTGCTTTTCGTATTGGACGACCTTGATCCATCTCAGGTAACGGGGCTAAGCTCTTCTTCTGCTGATATTTTCTTTCTCACCATGCTACCTGACGGTGGTCGTATCGCGCAGTTGGGCAACATCCCTAACGCCTCAGTGGTCGCGTTTTCGGACGACGATCGGGACATCAATCAACTGATGCGCCGCGTTCAATCGGCCTATACTGCCGCCCTGGATGACGATGATCGTCTGGACTGGCAGGACAAGGGCTGGATCCTGGCCTGGCCTGCGGCCGTGTTGTCTCTGCTGTGGTTTCGCAAGGGCTGGGTAATCCGTTGGGCGTTTCTGGCTTTGATTGTGTCGCCTTCATCCGGCGCGCGTGCCGAAGGATGGAGAGACTGGTTTTTCACCCCCGACCAACAAGGCCAGATCGCGATGAACCAAAAACGGTTTGGTGACGCAGCGGAGATGTTCGAAGGCCCATATCACAAGGGATATGCCTATCTCAGGGATGGTCAATACGAAAAGGCGTCGTCCGTGTTTTCCACGCTGGACACGCCGGAAGCTGCGTTTGCCGAAGGTTTGGCCCGCATAAGAAACCGCGAGTATCGCCCCGCCATATCGGCGTTCGAGACCGCCTTGGAACGCCGCCCCGACTGGCCCGAAGCCCAGCATAATCTCGATGTATCCAAGGCCATCCTGGACTATGTCGAAACGACGCGTGAACAGTCTGATACAGGGGAAGAGGCTGGCATCGGTGCAGATGACACTGTGTTTGACAACGATGCAGCACGCGGCAGTGACACCACGGTTCAAGCCCCCAAGGACGGGCCACAGTCGCTGTCCGCCGACCAGTGGATCAGTATGATCGACACCGATATGCAGGATTTTCTGAGAAACCGTTTCCTTTTGGAAATTCAGGAGCAAACAGAATGAGATACCTTGCTGTCTTCATCCTGTTGTTGCCGTTGTCCGTGTCCGCACAGGACAGCTCATCCTATCAACCTCGGGTATCAGTAGACGTCCCGAATGAGGCCGTCATCGTCGGCCAGCCCGCAATCGTCCGTATCAAGGTTCTGGTTCCGACCTTCATGCCGCAACCGCCCGTATTCCCATCATTGGAGCAACAAAATGTCCTGGTTCGCCTGCCTGAAAGGGCTTCTGGCCCGGTAAGCGAAACGGTAGACGGAGAGACGTGGTCCGGCGTACAGCGCAGCTATCGCCTGTATCCGCTGGCATCAGGGCCAGTCGCGTATGATGCGCAAGAGGTTGTTGTGACATTTGTCGACCCGCAGTCCAATGACCCGGTTCAGGTTTCGGTGGCGCTTCCCTCCATACAGCTGAACGCCGAGATCCCAGAGGGCGCTCAAGGTCTTGACCCGCTGATCATCGCAAGCGGTTTCTCTCTTGATCAGAAGCTGGACGGTCCGACCGATATGCAAGCCGGCGATTCCATCACGCGCGAGATAAGCGCACAGATCTCTGGCACCACGGCCCTGACAATCCCGGCGCTGACGCCGCAGGATCAAAGCCAACTGCTTCGCGCCTATCCCAAGGAACCCCGCTTTTCGGAAACAGAGGACCGGGGCATCCTGTCCGGGCAACGGGTCGAAGAAACCGTGTACATCGCCCAAGACGGTGGCGAAACACAGTTGTCGGCCGTTTCCATCAACTGGTTCAATCTGGACACCGGTCAGATCGAAACGGCATCACTTCCCTCGACCACGCTTACACTGGCCCCACCCAGGCGACAGCCGCCTGACGCGCAAACCATCATCAAATCAGTTCTTTACCTTGTCATTGTTGTATTCGCATTGTGGACATTGGGAAGACTTCTGCGCCCGCGCTATGCAACCTGGAAAACGGAACGGCGCCACAAATATCTGACTTCGCAGAAATATGCCGTTGATGCCTTGCGATCCGCTTTGCAAGCACGGGATTTGCACGCGGTTTATCGGGCATTGGATCTTTGGAAATCACGCAGCGCGTACCCCGAGCGTTCTTTGGATCTTGAGAAAAGTCTTATGAAGATAGGTGCGGCGCGGTATTCAGCGACGGCGTGCAACAGCCCGGAAGACTGGGAAGCAGCCATGCAACACCTGGGCGCACTGAAAAGCGCAACAGAACGAAAGAGCGGGTCTTTGCCCCCGCTCAACCCTTAGATTTCAACTTTGACAGTTGCTGATCAGCTTGCGCCGGTCGATCAACCGTAGCCGGCCATACCCCAATTCCACAAGGCCCAGATCTGCCAGATGATGCAGATGTCGATGCAAGGTCGGCTGAGATACCGCAACCATTTCAGCAAGTTCTTCCTGAGACACAACAATCCATCCGTCCGAACTCAAAGCGCCTTCGTCAAGATGCAACAGACGCAGCACTAGGCGCTTTTCAGATCCCGTAACCGCAAGATTGGCCATGATGCGCAGAGCGGTCTTCATGTTTTCATGCGTCAACGCATAGAAATCACGGATGTATTCCGGGTTTGTCTGAACCAGTCGTTCCACCCGCGAGCCGGGAAAAAACAAGGTGCGGGTCTTTTGCGTTGCCACGACGCTGACCAGTCGTTTGGCTTCGGCAAACAGCGCAAGATCCCCGATCCAGAATCCTGATCCATCCTGATGCAATACGAATTCCTGTCCATCATCGGCAGGTGCCGTGATCTGAAGCCCGCCTGCGAGCACCGCATGAATACCATTGGCCCGGTCGCCGTGGTGGTACAGGGTTTCTCCGGAATCGAAGGTTCTGTGAATTGCGCACGTCATAAGATCGCTTTGAAACTTTGAATCGCGCGTGCCAAACCAGTCGGTTTTGGCCAGAATCCGCATATCGTCATCAGAATCAAACATTTGTATCTTTCAAAGTGATCATATGATAAGTTTTCGATACGTTTCATCGCGTAAAATAGCTGTGTTCACTGCCCGAACAAGGAATTGTTTTTATTCGGGCAATCAAGAACTTGCTTGCAGCTTCAAGTTATAAGCTAGCGGCTTCAATTAAATTTCAATTTTCCGGGTCATTAAGGCTCGACTGATCAGGAGCACTTCATGTCTTCTCCACGAATGATTGCAGACAATTGGCGCAGAACACTGCGCCGGTTCGCAGTGGCGACCGTAACTGTCGCCCTTGCCGTGCCCGCCTGGGCGCAGGATCAAAAGCCCAATATTCTTGTGATATGGGGCGATGACATCGGTCAATCCAACATCTCGGCCTATACCATGGGTCTGATGGGATATCAGACACCCAATATTGACAGGGTTGCCAAAGAAGGCATGATCTTTACCGATTATTACGGTGAACAATCCTGTACCGCCGGCCGTTCCTCATACATCATGGGGCAATCCGTATTCCGCACCGGCCTTTCCAAAGTCGGCCTGCCCGGGGCAGATCTTGGAATGCAGGTTGAGGACCCAACTATACCGGGGCTTCTGAAAGACCACGGCTATGTGACCGGTCAGTTCGGCAAGAACCACCTTGGCGACAAGGACGAACATCTTCCGACAAACCACGGATTTGATGAGTTTTTTGGCAATCTTTACCACCTGAATGCCGAAGAAGAGCCGGAAAACGAGGACTATCCGGGCGATCGCGTTCTGGCGGATGGGCGCACCTTCCGCGAGGCCTATGGCCCGCGTGGCGTCATCAAGTCCAAAGCGGATGGCACGATCGAAGACACCGGACCGCTGACCCGCAAGCGTATGGAAACGGTGGATGACGAAACCGTGGCCGCGGCCATCGACTTCATCAAACGGGCGCATGAGCAAGGTCAGCCCTTCTATGTCTGGTGGAACGGTACCCGCATGCACTTCCGCACCCACGTCAAAGACGAGATGCGCGCCAAGGCCAATGAGTTGTCGGGGCGTGTCGCTGATGAATACACCGCCGGCATGATCGAACACGACATGCATGTAGGTCAGCTGCTGGATCTGCTGGACGAGCTTGGCATCGCTGACAACACGATCGTGCACTATTCCACTGACAACGGTCCGCACATGAACACCTGGCCGGATGCGGCTGCCACGCCGTTCTGGGGCGAGAAGAATACCAACTGGGAAGGTGGATGGCGCGTTCCGTCGATGGTGCGCTGGCCGGGCAAAATCGAGGCCGGATCAGTCACCAACGAGATCGTGCATCACATGGACTGGCTGCCCACTTACCTCGCCGTGGCTGGCGATCCGGACATCAAGGAAAAACTGAAGGCCGGCTACAGCTCATCGGGCATGGGTCGCGACTATAAGGTGCACCTTGATGGCTACAACATTCTGCCGCTGCTGACTGGTGAGACTGCGGCAAGCCCCCGGAAAGAAATCTTCTATTTCTCGGATGATGGTGACCTCACGGCGCTGCGTTTCGAAGACTGGAAGCTTATCTTCCTGGAGCAGAAAGCCTGGGCCACGTTGCGTGCCTGGATCGAGCCATGGACCGAACTGCGTATCCCGCTGATCGTCAACCTGCGCCGCGATCCGTATGAACGCGCGTACCGCACGTCCAACACCTATTACGATTGGCTGTTGGACCGGGCCTATTTCCTTGTGCCCGCCCAGCAATACGTTGGCAATTTCCTCAGTACGTTCCAAGAGTTCCCGCCACGACAGGAAGCAGCCAGCTTCAACCTGGATCAGGTCATGGAGAAGCTGACAACGCCGACCAACAACTAGGCCCGGCGGCACCACGCTCTAGGCCGCCCTGCACGGGGCGGCCTTTTTTCCACACGACAGATATCGAGAGTTTCATGAAACACGTTCTTTTAGGTGCTTTTCTGACCTGTGTTCCCGTATACCTGCTCGCTGATCCGCTGCCCAGTTGGAACGCCACAGCGACTAAAGAGGCGATCCTTGAATTCGTGTCCAATGTTACCGACGCAAAAGGACCTGACTATGTGACGCCTTCGGATCGGATCGCGGTATTTGACAATGACGGTACGCTCTGGGCCGAACAACCGGTTTATTTCCAGTTTATCTTTGCCATGGATCGGCTTTCTGAACTGGCTGAACAAGATCCTTCGATCCTGTCCACACCCGTTTTGAAAGCCGCTGCGGCAGGTGATCTGGAAACGGTTCTTCAAGGCGGCCACGATGCGTTGATCGAAGTTGTTAACGCATCGCATTCCGGAACCAGCGTCGAGGCGTTTCAGGCTCAAGTCGCGCGATGGCTGGCCGAAGCCCGGCACCCGGACACCGGATTGCCTTACGACCAGATGACCTATCAGCCCATGGTCGAGCTGTTGCGCTTCCTACGGGACGAAGGGTTCAAGACCTATATTGTCTCGGGCGGCGGCATTCATTTCATGCGGGTCTTTGCGGAACAGGCCTATGGCATTCCGCCGGAACAGATTCTGGGCACCTATGGTAATTCGACTTTCGAGGACGTCGATGGCGTTCCAACTGTCATCAAGGCCCCCGGGATTGCCTTCATCGACGACAAGGAAGGCAAACCCATCAACATCGAACGAACAATCGGCAAACGCCCCATTCTGGCCGGTGGAAACTCAGACGGCGATTTCGCCATGCTGGATTGGACAACCTCGGGCAATGGGCCGCGGCTGGGCGTTTTGATCCACCATACCGATGCCGAACGGGAGTGGGCCTATGATCGGGAAAGCCCGATCGGGCGGTTGGTTGACGGTCTGGATCAGGGGCCGGACAAAGGCTGGATCATCGTCGATATGGCGAAAGACTGGTCGCGGGTCTACACTGGAGGAAACTGAACGACCCGAAAGACTTAACGCCCATGTGGACATTGCTTGTATCCATCTTTGTTTTTGCGTTGTACGCAACTGCAGTTGTGTTTTCGGTGCGCGCGGCACAAACCGCGCGCACACCGCAAGGAGCCGTTGGCTGGGTGGTCTTTTTGGTATCGGCGCCGATCTTTGCGGTGCCGATGTACCTGTTTCTGGGTCACCACAGATTTCGCGGCTATCGCATCTCGCGCCAGCAAAGCGAACGGGTCGTCGAAGGGATCAAAACCTTTGCCGACTATTCCAGGCCTGATCCGACAACGATGTCGATCAATCCACGACCATTCGAGTTTCTGGCCCACCTTCCGGTTTCCAGTGGCAATGGCGCTCAGCTTCTGATCGATGGTCAGGCAACGTTTGACGCCATTTTCGAGGCGTTGGACGAGGCCAAGAACTATATCCTGATCCAGTTCTACATCGTCAGAGACGATGCCTTGGGCCGAAAACTTCAGACCAAGCTGATCGAGGCTGCGAAACGTGGGGTGCATGTCCGTTTCATGACCGATGCCGTCGGCAGCTATGGATTGGAAAACACCTATCTGGACACGATGCGCGATGCGGGTATCGACGTCGCCGACCCGCGCCAGCAACGCGGGCCAAATTTCAGGTTTCAGCTGAATTACCGGAACCATCGCAAAACCGTTATTGTCGACGGTGAAACAGGTTTTATCGGCGGTCACAACGTGGGCGTTGAATATCTGGGAGAAGACCCGCATTTCGGCCATTGGCGCGACACGCATATCAAGATGACCGGCCACATCGTCCGGCAATTGCAACTCATCTTCACCGAAGACTGGCACTGGGCCCGTGATGAAGACCTGATCGACGACCTCGACTGGGCAGGCAGCGAGGCCGAGCAAGACATGAATGCCCTGTTGGTGGCCACCGGACCCGGAGACGAAACAGAAACCGGCGCCATGATGTTCTTTTCGGCAATCGCCGAGGCGAAAGAAAGATTGTGGATAGCCTCGCCCTATTTTGTGCCCGATATCGACGTCATGACCGCCCTGCAACATGCAGCGATGCGCGGTGTGGACGTGCGCATCCTTGTCCCGGATATCATAGACCATCGGCTGCCGTGGCTGGCTGCTTTTGCCTATTTCGACGAAATCCGCGATTGCGGCGCACGCGTGTTCCGATATACGGACGGTTTCATGCACCAGAAGGTTTTCGTGGTTGACGACACGCTGGCTGCGGTCGGCACAACCAATCTGGACAACCGGTCCTTCCGGCTGAACTTCGAAGCGATGGCCCTGTTTTTCGATGCCCGTGCAGCCTTGGCAGTTGATCACATGCTGCGCGCGGATTTCGAGGCAAGCTATGAGTTGACGCGCAGTCTGGCCCAGCAACCCGCCCATATCCGGTTTGGCGCCCCCTTGGCGCGGTTGTTTGCGCCTATCCTCTAGGAAAAGAACTTCTCCTGAAAGACGCGCGTCATCATCGCCACCAGATAAGCGGTCGACAGACCAAAGGCCAAAAGGCCAGCAACCGCAGCAAAAGACCCAAAGATACGCAAACCTTCGCCCAAAACGATATCGCCGTATCCCAGGGTCGTGAACGTCACCAGTGAGAAATAGATGGCCGAGTTCCAATCCGGCAGAACCTCAAGCAACACCCAGACGATGGCCCAAATCCAGACCTGAATGGTATGCGTGGTGACGATAAAGGCCAATGATACCGCGATCGGTGTTGCCGTTCCAAAGAACACCCCCTTGGCGGACCATCTTTCATCCCACTTGATGATCGTGACGGTACACCAGGTTAACAAAAGAATCTCGACCACGAAGCAGAGCGCCAGAAATGAACTGCCCCATATGATCTGATGCAGCAACGTCATGTTTTTCATCCCGATTTACGACAGTGTACCGTCCGGGCAGAATGACCCGTTGAGGTGCAGGGCACAACCCCGGCGATCGTGATGACAACCTGCGGCGAATGGAACCGAGTGCGGGTCCGCACTGGACAGTTTGGAGTTCCGTCGCACATCCTTGGAAGAAAAAAGGCCAGACCATGCTGTTGACCATCGACCGTGTTCAGAAAACCTATCCCGGCGGGCGCCCGGTTCTGCGCGACGTGTCGCTGACACTGGATGAAGGGCAAACCCTGGCCCTGACCGGCGAAAGCGGCAGTGGCAAAAGCACTCTGCTGAACCTTGCGGCAGCGCTTGACTGTTTCGACAGCGGTGAAATTTTCTTGAACAGTACACCCCTGTCCCAACTGGACGATGCCGGGCGGGCCGAATTGCGGCGCAGTCAGCTTTCGTTGGTGTTTCAGCAGTTCAATCTGATCCCGTCGCTGACCGTTGCGCAGAACCTTTCCTTTCATGCCCGCCTTGCCGGCGCCGAAGATGCTGGTTGGACCGCGCATCTGACCGAACGTCTGGGCTTGTCCGATCTTTTGGACCGGTATCCCGAATACCTGTCCGGTGGGCAACAGCAGCGGGTGGCGATTGGTCGTGCCATGGCTGTACGTCCGAAACTGCTGCTGGCGGATGAGCCCACGGGCAATCTGGATGAAACCGCCAGCGCAAGGGTTCTGGATCTGATGTTGACCTTGGTGGCTGATACCGGCGCGGCGCTTCTGTTGGTCACGCATTCCCAACAGATCGCGGCCCGCTTGGATCGAAGTGTCCAACTCAGCGGTGGTCGTATCCAATGACACGCGCCGTCATTCAGGCTTTGATATCACACTGGCGGGTGCACTGGTTGCAACTGGCGACGCTATTGACAGGCATCGCGTTGGCCACCGGTCTTTGGTCCGCGGTTCAGGCCATCAATGCCGAAGCGCGGGCCAGCTATGCCCGGGCCAACGCACAGCTTGCCCTCGGGCAGTTCGACGAGCTGCGCGATCCTTCCGGTCTGATCCCGGTCTCTCGGTACGTCGAACTGCGTCGTGCTGGCTGGCAGGTAGCGGCCGTTCTGGAGGGCCCCTACCGTATCCGGGGCCGCACATTGCGCCTGATGGGTGTGGACATGGTCGCCTACCCGGCCCTGCCAGCGATAACCGAAGCCGACCAAAGCACCGCGCCGACTGAGCCGGCGGACATGCTGACCGCTCCGGGGCGGCTTCTGGTCGCGGCAGAGCTGGAGCCGCTGCTGCGCGACCAGAACAACCTTCCGCCGTTTTCACTCACCACGGCGCTGCCACCGGACGTTATTCTGACGGATATCGGCACAGCCGAAGCCCTGCTGAACCAAACCGGTTTCATCTCGCGCCTCATTGTGTTGCCGGATCAGCCGCGTGATCGGCCACCTTTGGCCGAGATCGCACCCGAACTGGAGCGCACCAGCCCATCCTCGCAAGTCGATACTGCACGACTGACTGACAGTTTTCACCTGAACCTGTCGGCTTTTGGCCTGCTGTCCTTTGCCGTTGGCCTGTTCATCGTGAACGGCACCGTCGGGCTGGCTTTTGCCCAACGCCGAGGCATGATCCGCACTCTGCGTGCACTGGGCGTTTCGATGCGGCGGCTGGTCTTCCTGATCCTGACCGAACTGACGGGGCTGGCCCTGATCGGTGGAACCATGGGTTTGCTTCTTGGGTTCTTTCTGGCCGGAGCGTTGTTGCCCGATGTCGCAGCAACCCTTCGCGGCCTGTATGGTGCGCCCGTGACCGGACAGCTGACATTGCACCCCCAATGGGTGATTTCCGGGATGGCGATGGCTGTTTGCGGCACCTTGTTTGCCAGTGGCCATGCGCTGTGGCGATTATCTCGTATGCCCCTGCTGGCGGGGCCCGGTGTGCAAGCCTGGCAGAGCAATGCTGGCACACGTCTTGTGACAGGTTTGCTCGGCTTGGCCCTGATCGCCGGCGGTGCCATCGCCTATCTCGGCATCGGTGGGCTGGTTGCCGGCTTCGTGCTGTTGGCCGGATTGCTGACGGGCGCCGCGCTTTTATTGCCGGCGCTTCTGACCTTTGCGCTTTCCGTCTTTGGCCACAGGTCCTGTGGCGCCGTCGCGCAGTGGATCTGGGCCGACATGCGCGCACAATTGCCCGGGCTGTCGCTTGCCTTGATGGCCCTGTTGCTTGCACTTGCGGCAAATATCGGTGTGGGCACAATGGTTTCAAGTTTCCGGCTGACCTTTGTCGGCTGGCTCGACCAGCGCCTGACTTCAGAGCTGTATCTGACCGTCCGTGACGAAGAACAGGGGCACGAGATCACGGATTGGCTGCGGCCACAGGTCGACGCCATCCTTCCAATTCGCAACATGGAACTGTCGCACGAGACGGGCCCCTTGTTCCTGTACGGGGTCATTGACGATCCGGTCTATCGGCAACACTGGCCGTTGATATCGGCAATCTCGACCGTATGGGACGACGTCATGGCCGGAGACGCGGTTCTGATCAACGAACAACTGGCACGGCGCGCGAACCTCTGGTCCGGAGATACGCTGACACTGCCCCCGGATCACGCGCTGACCGTCGCCGGGGTTTATTCGGATTATGGAAATCCGACCGGGCAAGCCATTGTGTCGATGAGCCAACTTGACCAGATCGCACCAGGGGCCGAAACCCGACGGTTTGGCATCCGTTTGAACCCCGAACAGGCGACTGAAATGGCGCAAGCCTTGCGCGAGCGGTTTGCCCTGCCGCGTCAGGCCGTGGTCCAGCAGGCCGCCATGAAGGCGCAATCATTGGCAATCTTCGAAAAGACCTTTGTCGTGACCTCGGCGCTTAATGTTCTGACCCTCGGCGTGGCGGGATTTGCCATACTCACCAGCCTGCTGACCCTGTGGACCCAGCGATTGCCTCAGATTGCTCCGGTATGGGCGCTGGGGCTGAACCGGGCGCAACTCGCGCGGCTGGAGCTTTTGCGCAGCGTGCTGCTCGCTGCTCTGACCGCGTGTCTGGCGTTGCCGCTTGGTCTGATCCTCGCCTGGGTTCTGTTGGCAGTGATCAATGTGCAAGCCTTTGGCTGGCGGTTGCCGATGTTTGTGTTTCCCTGGGATTGGGTGTGGCTGTTCCTGTTGACCCTGCTGGCCGCCCTGGTTGCAGCGGCCCTGCCCGCGCTGCGCATGTTGCGTCTGCCCCCCGCCGATTTGCTGAAGGTGTTTGCCAATGAACGTTAATGCCCTTTTGGCCGTTCTCGTGTTTTTGTGCCCATCGCCTCTTTGGGCGCAGGGCTTTGCAGGTCTTGGAGGGTCGGCGGAAGGGTTCGAGGTTCCGCAGGCGGGGATAGAATTCGACTTTCCCAAAGACCACGGGCCTCATCCCGCCTATCGGATCGAATGGTGGTATCTGACGGCCAACCTCAAAGGCGAGGACGGGCGTGACTATGGCATCCAATGGACCCTGTTCCGGTCGGCCCTGAAGCCGTTTGAAACAGATGGCTGGCAAAGCCCGCAAATCTGGATGGGCCATGCGGCTGTCACCACGCCTGACACCCACTATTTTGCCGAACGCCTGTCGCGTGGGGGGATTGGGCAGGCAGGTGTTGCGGTGCAACCGTTCGAGGCCTGGATCGACGAATGGCGCATGGCCGGACCGGATATGGACACCCTGACCCTGACGGCAAACGGGGCTGATTTCAGGTACGATCTTGCACTGAGTGCACAAGGCCCGTTGGTGTTTCATGGCCAAGCGGGCTATTCTGTGAAATCCGCCGACGGGCAAGCCAGTTATTACTATTCGCAACCCTTCTATTCAGTCGAAGGCGTACTGCACCTGCCGGATGGTAATATGCGCGTCACCGGTCAGGGCTGGCTGGACCGGGAATGGTCTTCGCAACCCCTGGCCGAGGATCAAACCGGTTGGGATTGGTTTTCGCTCAGCTTCGAGGGCGGGGACAAGCTGATGGCCTTTCGCCTGCGCGGTGGTCGCGGCGATTTCACTTCGGCCACATGGATCAATTCAGACGGCAGCACCGATGCCATCCCCGACGGATCCGTCAGGTTCGAGCCGCTTGCGAACGATCAGGTGGCAGGGCGCGACGTCCCGACGCAATGGCGCGTCGTGCTTGCGGACCGAGGCATCGACGTCAAGGTATCCGCCCTGACGCCGGACGCCTGGATGGGGACACGTTTTGAATATTGGGAGGGTCCGGTCACGGTCACCGGCAGCCACGAGGGCGTCGGGTATCTCGAGATGACGGGCTACTGACCTAGCTGCCGGAGCCCGAACGGCAGCAGGCGACCGTCGGGGCCCGGCACCTCTGTGCGCGGCCTCTGCTTTTCGCGTCAGCGAACCACGTAAACCGAGACGTTGGAATGTCGCACCACGCGTGCCGCATTCGGGCCCAGCAGGTAATCCTTGAAATCCGGTTTGTGGGCTCCGATTACGATCAAATCAGAGCCGGCACTTTCGGCCGTCTTCAAAATCTCTTGATAAGCTGTTCCTGTCGCAACCACATGGCGGATGGTTTCGTTGCGTTCGGCCCCCAGGGCCGATACGCACAGTGCCGTCAGCTTGGCCTGCGCTTCCTCCAACGCCTTGTCGTGAAAATCGGATTCGAAAAAACCCGACACCCAGCTTTCCCCGAAATCGGGCAGCACTGTCACCACGTCAAGTTGCGCCCCCTCCATATCCGCCAGCGCGGCTGCTTTTTGCAGAACCGGTGCATCAATCTCGCCGTTGCTGATATCAACGGCACACAGAACGGAACGTGTCATACGAGCACCTCTTGTCTGGCGGCACGGCCGCGTTGCAGGAAAGCGATCAGACCCAGAAGGATCAGCGCCGGGATATAGACCAGTTGCTTCGGAGGCTGGCTGGACGGCAGGCTGGCCGAGCTCAGGCGCACGGCCTCGTCACCGTAATAGTCAAAGTTGGCCAGATCTTCGGCAACCGGTGATCCAAACATCGGCTCGTCAAGTTTCACAAGGCCATCCTCTTCCAGCAACAGCAGCCCCATGGCATCGACGCGCGCTTCACCGCCCTCTTCGGATCCGACTGGCACGACAACCGTGGTGTCCACCATCTTGCCGGTATCGAAATCCGGCCCGCTGATCACCATGCGAACCTCGGTTCCGGGCGGAGTCTGGCCAATGGTTTCGACAAACGCCGCAGGCTCGACCGAACTGTACGGGGGCGCGATGCGATCCATGAAGAAATCCGGCCTGAACAGGGCGAAGGCCACGGCGATCAGCGCAATACTTTCGTAGATGCGGCTGTGGGTCAGGAAATACCCCATAGTGCCTGCGGTAAAGACAAGGATGGCAATAGTGGCAAATATCGCCACTGTTATCCCTTCGACCCATGTCACATCGATCAGCAGAAGATCGGTGTTGAAGATGAACACGAAGGGCAGCGCCACGGTGCGCAGGCTGTAGAAGAACGCCGTGAAACCGGTTTTGATCGCATCACCGCCCGACACAGCCGCAGCCGCAAAGCTGGCCAGCCCGACCGGAGGTGTAACGTCCGCCATGATCCCGAAATAGAACACGAACAGATGGACAGCGATCAATGGAACGATCAGCCCGCTTTGTGCGCCCAACTCAACAACCACCCCGGCCATCAACGAGCTGACGACGATATAGTTCGCGGTTGTCGGCAGACCCATACCCAGGATCAGGCTGAGCAGCCCGACCATGATCAGCATCAGGATCAGATTGCCTCCCGACAGGAACTCGACCAGATCGGCCATCACCTGACCAACACCCGTCAACGTGACGGTTCCCACGATCACGCCTGCGGTTGCCGTGGCAAGCGCGATGCCGATCATGTTGCGCGCCCCATCGATCAGCCCTTGCCACAGGTCGGCAACACCATCGATGAACGTGTTGTACAGGTTGCTCTGCCCCCTGAACATCGCTTTCAGCGGCTTCTGCGTCAGCAGAATGACAAACAGCAGCGATGTGGCCCAGAAGGCGGACAGGCCCGGTGACTTCTGTTCGATCATCAAGAAATAGACCAGCACGATGATCGGCAGCAGGTAATGCAGGCCAGCTTTGTAGATATCGGCGATGACCGGCAGTTGCACTTCTTTGGCATTGGGGTCGTCCGGTTCCAGGTCAGGCACCTGTGCCGCCAGATAAAGCAGTGCGACATACACCGCGCAGATGATCAGGCTCAGCACCAGACCGGCCGCCGACGGCACCCAGCTTGTTACAGCATCCACCGGGAATTGCGACCCATAGCAAAGACCTGCAAACACCAGGAAGAAGCCCAGCATCCCCACCACGGTCCGCGCCAGATGAACGTCGCGGTCGCCCAGCGTGGGCATGTTCCGTTTCACGGCTTCGAGATGCACGATATAAACCAGTGCGATGTAGGAAATCGCCGCTGGCAGGAAAGCATGGGTGATCACCTCGACATATGAGATGCCCACATATTCCACCATCAGAAAGGCCGCAGCGCCCATCACGGGCGGCATGATCTGCCCGTTGACAGAACTGGCAACCTCGACCGAGCCCGCTTGTTCACTGCTGAATCCGACACGCTTCATCAGCGGGATGGTGAAGGTACCGGTGGTCACGACGTTCGCGATGGACGAGCCCGAGATCAGACCGGTCGCAGCCGAGCCCACAACCGCCGCTTTGGCCGGACCACCGCGCAGATGACCCAGAGCTCCGAACGCCATCTTGATAAAATAGTTCCCTGCCCCGGCTTTATCCAGCAATGCGCCAAACAGCACGAACAGGAAGACGAATTTCGTGGAAACACCCAGTGCGATACCAAATACGCCCTCGGACGTGATCCACATGTGGCTCATCGCCTTCTTCAGGCTCGCACCCTTCCAGCGGATCACTTCAGGCACCCATTCCGAGGCACCGAAGAAGACATAGGCCAAAAATATGGTCGCGATAACCGCCATGGCCGGGCCAAGCGCACGGCGCGCGGCCTCGAACAACAGCACCAGGCCAAGCAACGCAACCCATTTGTCAGTGTCGTCGGCCAAACCGCCCGCATTGACGATCTTGTCATAGAAGAAATAGCCGTACAGCGCGACGAACGCACCCACCAATCCCATGATCCAATCCTGAACCGGGATATAGTTCCGCGGGCTGGATTTGAGCGCCGGATAGGCCGCAAAGGCCAGAAACAAAGCAAAAGCCAGATGGAATTGCCGAGCATTGTTCACGACGCTTCCGGGCAAGACATAATTCGCCAAGGGCGAAGCCAGAACAACTTGAAATATCGACCAGATCGCGGCCACGACCGCCAGGAAAACGCCCACGTTCCCGACCGGATTGCGCCCTCCTGCGTCAGAAGATGCAACCAGATCCTGAAGCTCTTCTTCGGAAAGCGGACGATTGGATTGAGTGTCGGAATTCATCAAATGTCTCCCCGTCGCGGCCATTGTTCGGCCTTCTGAAATCCCGTTTCACACGGGTTTTGTGCAGGGCGCCCTTGGGCACCCTGCGTCAGGTCTGGTTTACTGAATCCAGCCTTTTTCTTTGTAGTACTTCTCGGCACCCGGATGCAGCGGAGCCGACAGGCCGTCCGCAATCATCTCTTCGGGCTTGAGGTTCGCAAATGCCGGGTGCAGCTTTTTGAAGTCATCGAAGTTTTCAAAGACTGAGCTGACGACCGCATATACCGCGTCGTCCGACACATCTGCCGAAGTTACGAAAGTCGCGCCTACGCCGAATGTCTGGGTGTCGCCGTCGGAACCACGATACATGCCACCGGGGATGGTTGCAGTGCGGTAGAACGAATTGTCATTGACCAGCTTGTCCACGGCCTCACCGCTGACGTTCACCAGAACCGAGTCACATGCGGTGGTCGCTTCCTGGATCGAACCCGAGGGGTGGCCAACAGTATACACCATTGCGTCGATCTGGTTGTCGCACAGGGCAGCCGATTGTTCAGCCGCTTTCAGCTCGGTTGCCAGTTCGAAATCATCGGTGGTCCAGCCCATTTCGCCCAGCAGGACTTCCATAGTGCCGCGTTGACCGGAACCGGGGTTGCCGATGTTGACGCGCTTGCCTTTCAGGTCTTCAAAGTTTGTGATGCCCGCATCGGCGCGGGCCACAACGGTGAAGGGTTCGGGGTGCACCGAGAACACGGCGCGCAGGCCTTCGAACGGGCCGGTTTCTTCGAATTTCGAGGTGCCGTTATAGGCGTGGTACTGCCAGTCGGACTGGGCCACACCAAACTCCAGCTCGCCTTCGCGGATGGTGTTGATGTTGTAGACTGAACCACCGGTCGATTCGACCGAGCAGCGCACGCCGTGCTCTTTCCGGCCCTTGTTGACCAGACGACAGATCGCGCCGCCGGTCGGATAGTAAACGCCGGTGACACCGCCGGTACCGATTGTAATGAACTCTTCGGCATATGCCGCCGGAGCCAGAAGGGCTGCGGTGACGACGGCGCCGACGCTCAGTTTGCTGCTGTTTTTCATCTGTTAACTCCCACTTTTTTTGTCTGGCAGTTGGAAATCAAGTTTGATCACCTGCTCAGGGAAGCGTGCCGATAATACATACCGGCCCGCATCGCAACGGCTACAAATCTTTGAATTTCCCAATTTCTCCCAACCCTTTCGAGGTTTCATTCAGATACTCGCAATGTCAAGGCCGGCACCGGTCTGACCTGCGCCAATTCGCATATATGAGCATAAATCCCGAACTTTCCCCATCAGTTCACGGGGAACCGTCTGGGTTCATTCCATCACTTCAAATTCAAAGCCTGACCTCATTCCCCGCGTAAGTCACCGCGAAACAGCACGAACCGCGTCTCTGATAGGGACGCAAGGCATGTCACGTTTGTACGATCTGGCGAATCTGACACAGGCCCTTCAACACCAACCCGGTTCACGATCCATCCCACCGGGGACCTGATGACCTGTCTGCTAATGCAGGCCCGGAACGTTGTGGCAATTGCGGCCCGCTACAGAGGACCTCAAACAAGACATGAAGATCAAGGTTGCGGGTCAGCACCTTGATCACGGCACCAGCGCAAAACCCCGCACTGGGGACGGACAGTTTTCTGAGTTTGTCGGAACTGTGGTGCCCAAGGAGAGACTCGAACTCTCACGCCCGTGAAGGCGGGGGATTTTGAATCCCCTGCGTCTACCATTCCGCCACTTGGGCCACGAACACTGGATTAGCGCCCATCCGAGCGAAGGTCCAGAGGCAAAAACCATCCAATATTCCATTTGTTTCGCCCTCGACTGTTGACGGTCCGTCAGGCGCATGGTTTGGCTTGGCTTCAGACCGAAAACGGGATTTGAGTGCTTTATGTTACGATCGCTTTATGACTGGACCATTCGTCTGGCCGAACACCCTCACGCGCTGTGGGCGCTGGCCATCGTGGCTTTCGTCGAAAGCTCGTTCTTCCCGATTCCCCCCGATGTGCTGATGATTCCGATGATTCTGGCCCGCCCGTCCCGGGCATGGTTGATCGCAACCGTGGCGTTGGTTGCTTCGGTTCTGGGGGGTATGCTGGGCTATGCGATTGGTGCGTTTTTCTATGAAAGCATCGGGCAGCCCATTCTGGAATCCATGGGGAAAGCCCATGCCATGGAAGAATTCAATACCCGGTTCAACGACTTCGGATTCTGGGCCGTTCTGACAGCGGGTGTGACCCCCTTCCCTTACAAGGTCATCACCATTATGTCCGGCTGGACCGGCATGCCGCTTGGAACCTTTATCGCGACCTCGATTCTGGCCCGCGCCCTGAGGTTCTTCCTGGTTGCAGGCCTGCTCTGGGGATTCGGTGAGCCGATACGCGACTTCATCGAAAAGCGCCTGGGTCTAATGTTCACTTTGTTCGTCATCCTCCTGTTTGGCGGTTTCCTGGTGGTGAAATTCTTATGACGAGACGTTCGCAGCTTGTCGCAGTGGCAAGTCTAGGATCACTGGCGCTTCTTCTGGCCGCTTTTGGCTTTCAGCATCTCGGCGGGCTTGCGCCATGCAAGATGTGCATCTGGCAGCGCTATCCTCATGCAGTGGCCATCGCGATTGGCGCCGTGGCGCTGGCATTGCCAAGGCTGACCTTTCTTCCTTTGCTGGGCGCAGCAGCGGCCGCGGCGACTTCGGCTATGGGCGTGTTTCACGCCGGCGTTGAACAAGGCTGGTGGGAAGGCCCAAGCAGCTGCACATCCGGCAGCATCAGCGGTCTGTCCGCTGACGATCTGTTCGATCAAATCATGTCCGCGCCTTTGGTGCGCTGCGATGATATCCCCTGGGAGATGTTCGGCATATCGATGGCAGGTTGGAACGCAATTGCTTCTGTCATGCTGGTGCTGATCTGGCTGGCCGCCTGGAAATCCCGCGCGGCTTAGAACTCGTCCAGCTCTGCATCCCAGTACAAGAAATCGATCCAGCTTTCATGCAGGTGGTTCGGCGGGAATTTCCGTCCGATATTGCGCAACGCTTCGGCGTCGGGTTGGCGCGGCGGCTTGCGCAAAGTCATCCGAGCCTGGCGCAGCGATTTCGACCCTTTGCGCAGATTGCACGGGCTGCACGCGGCCACCACGTTCTGCCAGCTGGTCACACCACCGGCGGCCCGCGGCACCACATGATCGAATGTCAGGTTGTCCCGGCTGCCGCAGTATTGGCAGCGGAATTCATCCCGCAAAAATAAATTAAAGCGCGTGAAGGCCACGCGCTTTCTGGGTTTTACATAGTCTTTCAAAACAACGACCGAAGGTATTCGGATCTCGGTGCTCGGGCTGCGGACGACCTCGTCATATTCAGCCACGATATCGACCCGATCCAGCCAGGCCGCCTTGATCGCTTCCTGCCAGGGCCACAATGACAGCGGGTAGTAGGACAAGGGGCGATAATCGGCGTTCAAAACCAGGGCCGGGTGTTGTTTGAGCGCACCCGGCTCCCTTACAAATTCGGTTCTGAAGTCTCCGTCCATCACAGAATCGCTCCTCGCTCTCAGCTGCCCGTTTGTGACACCAGAGCGGGGAGCACCCGCCCCGGTCTTTTTATAACTATATATCGTGTTAAAACTCTGACAAGCCCTGATTTTCCACAATATGTCGCAGACTGGGTAACGCGAATCGGTAACAGGCGCGTGACAGTTATCCACAGCTTGCGCCGGGGGTGACCTTCGGGCTATGCGCAGGTCATGTCCTGGTTCATTCGCTTCAACAAACCTTATGATGTTTTGCCGCAGTTCACCGACCGCGCCAATACGGACAGCCCGCGCAGCACGCTGTCTGATTTCATCGATCTGCCGGGCGTCTATCCGGCGGGCAGGCTGGACCGTGACAGTGAAGGTTTGATGCTGCTGACAGACCATGGCCGCCTGCAATCCCAGATCTCTGACCCAAAGCACAAGATGGCTAAAACCTATTGGGTTCAAGTCGAAGGCACCCCCGACGAGGCGGCCCTGAAAACGCTTCGCAACGGGGTCGAATTGAAGGATGGTCTGACCCGCCCTGCCAGGGCCCGCCAGATCGACGAGCCCGAAATGCTTTGGCCGCGTACCCCGCCGATCCGCGAACGCAAGACCGTGCCGGACAGCTGGCTTGAACTGACCATCCTCGAGGGCAAAAACCGACAAGTGCGCCGGATGACGGCGGCGGTTGGCCTGCCGACATTGCGCCTGATCCGGTACCGCATCGGAGACTGGACCCTGGGTGATCTGGAGCCCGGGCACTGGGACAGTCTGCCAATGCCGACAGTGAACGCGGCCCCCCAACGCAAGCGCGACCGCCGCCCGCGCCGGTGACAGACCCTGCCCCGATCTGCTAAACTGGGGTCATGAAGAAAACGCCTGACATCCCGGCCCCTTCGACCATTCTGGAAGCGGCGCTCTATGTTGATGACCTAGACGCGGCAGAACAGTTTTACGGCGAAGTTCTTGGGCTCGAATGCATCCAACGCGTCGCTGACCGCCATGTTTTCTATCGCATTGGCGGATCGGTCCTGTTGATTTTCAATCCCGACCAGACCGAACAACCGCCGCTCGATCCCGGCATGCCGGTTCCACCCCACGGCGCGCGCGGCCCCGGACATGTGTGTCTTGTGCTGTCACGGGATGAGATCGCGGCGATGCGCAAACACCTTCTGGACTGGAACATACCGGTAGATGCCGAGTTTGACTGGCCCGGAGGCGTACGGTCTTTGTATGTGCGCGACCCAGCTGGAAACTCGGTCGAGTTCGCCGAAGGCCACTTGTGGGACTAATCCAGTTCAAACCGTTTCGAGATTCTGTTCACCGGCGTACCATCGCGCAATGGCACTCCGTAGGCGACGGAGTAATCCCGGAAACCCATTTTTTCATAATAACTTAAACCCGAAAGGTTATCCGCCCGTATGGTCGCATTGATTGCACGAAATCTCAGCGCAGCCGCAATTTTGACCGTTTCCTGGAACAGAGCACGCCCGGCCCCGCGAAGCGTGGGTCTGCGCCGTGTAAATGTGGCAATGTCCGCGCAGTCTTCCGGCAACGCATCATGCGTTCCCAACCACTGAAAGCCGGCCACGTCGTCCTGATCATCCAAGGCGACATGGCAACAGATCTTGTCCGTACCTTCCAGATAACTTTGTGCGAACAAGGGTTCTGAAAACGGAACTTCGAATGCGGTAGTGCCTCCAATCTCGATAATCTGATTGAGGATGTGGCACGCCTCGGCCACATCCTCAGGCATCATCGGTCGGACGGCGATCATGTTCAAAGGCTCAACTTGTCGCGCATGAAGGCCAGCGCAACGCTCAGCCCATCCGGGGCGATACCGTGCCCCGTGCCTTTCATGACATGGGCATAGACCTCTTTGAAACCGGCAGCTTGCAAGGCTTCGGCCGCTTCCGGCAGGGATTGAGGCGGAACTACGTCATCAGCGTCGCCATGCACCAGTAAGACAGGCATCTGGCTGACGGTTTCATCCACCAGCAGATCAGGTTCCAGCAAACGCCCTGAAAAGGCTACGATCCCGGCCACGGGGTCTTCCCGCCGCGGCGCAACGTGCAGGCTCATCATCGTGCCCTGGCTGAAGCCGAACAACACAACCTGTTCGGGCAGAACATCTTCGTCCACCATCAGCGCGTCCAGAAAGGCGTTGAAGTCCTCGACGGCCATTTCCATACCCCGGCGGGCTTCTTCTTCGGAAGATCCATCGATCCACGGAATCGGGAACCACTGAAACCCATTGGGCATTCCGGGGATCTGCTCGGGTGCGTCGGGGGCCACGAACAACGTGTCAGGCAGGTGTTCGCCCAGCGGATCGGCCAATCCCAGCAGATCGGCACCGTTTGCGCCATAGCCATGCACGAACACCACGACCGAGCGCGTGTCGCCCGAAACAGGCTCTTTCCGGAGCGCATTCAAAACCCGTGTCATCTGATCCCTTCTCTTTGTTTTGCAACCCGGTAATAGGCCCACAGCACCCGTGCTGCAACCGAACGCCAGGGCGACCAGACCTCGGCCATTTTGCGCAGTTCCTTGTCCGTTGGGCGGTTGGGCAAGTCATAGAGAATGCGCGCCGCCTCTTGCAGGGCCAGATCACCGGGTGCGATGACATCTGCGCGACCCAGTGAAAACATGGCATAGATTTCGGCTGTCCAGACACCGATACCTGGGACTTGCGTCAATGTGGCGACGACATCTGCGTCTGTTGCATTGCGCAGTGCCTTATAGTCGATACGTGCCTCGGCCAGAGCCCGCGCATATCGGATCTTCTGTCGGCTCAGCCCAACTGCCCGCAGATCATCATCCGTTGCCCACAGGATCTTGCGCGGACCGGTCAACCGGGCATCCTGAAGCCGTTTCCAGATCGCATTGGCCGAAGCCACGCTGACTTGCTGACTGACAATTGCACTCAATAATTGCGCAAACCCGTCGGGGCGGCGGCGCAGCGGCAAGGGGCCGGTCTGATCCATCGCATACGCCATGCGCGGACAGGTTTGGGCCAGCCATTCGGCCCCTTCCGCCACACAGTCCGATGTTTCGATGATGCGGCCTGCGGGCATGCGGTCTCCGTGCTCTGTTATTTCGGGCAGGTTAGGCGCATGTGACGCAGATGCAACCCGCTTGTGCCGCAAACACTTAGCCGATAACCATTCGCCCATGACCATGATTTCATCCCTTCCGGACGACCGGCAGGCCAAACGCAATGTGGCCGTGCTGGTGGCTGCCCAAGCCATCCTGGGCGCGCAGATGCCGATGATGTTCATCGTCGGCGGGCTTGCAGGTCAGTCGCTGGCGTCGAACCCCTGCCTGGCGACGCTGCCGATATCCCTGATCGTTCTGGGATCGATGCTGGCAGCCACGCCGATCTCGGCCATCATGCAAAAATGGGGCCGTCGCGTGGGGTTCCTTGTCGGGGCAACCGCCGGTGCACTGGGCGGGTTGATAGGGGCTTATGGCCTGTTCCTGGGCTCGTTCCCCATTTTTCTTGTCGGCAGCCTGCTGACCGGCATCTACATGAGCGCACACGGATTCTATCGCTTTGCAGCAGCAGACACCGCGTCAGACGACTACCGTCCAAAAGCGATTTCATATGTGATGGCCGGTGGGCTGGCGGCCGCCATCATCGGGCCTCAGATCGTGAAACTTACGTCTGAAGCTTACGTCATCCCTTTTCTGGGAACATATATGGCCGTAATCGGTATCAACGTTCTGGGCTCGGCGCTGTTCTTCTTTCTCGACATTCCGACGCCCGCGAAACCTGCGGCCGATGAACCCAAGGGTCGGTCACGGATCGAGTTGCTGAAGACACCCCGCATCGCCGTCGCGATCATCTGTGCCATGGTGTCTTATGCGTTGATGAATCTGGTCATGACCTCGACGCCGCTTGCCGTTGTCGGATGTGGATTTTCTGCCAATGACGCGGCGGATATCGTAACCAGTCACGTGCTGGCAATGTATGTCCCCAGCTTCTTCACCGGGCACCTGATCGCCCGGTTTGGCGTTGAAAAGATCGTCGCTCTGGGCCTGGCCATACTTGCCGCATCAGGGGTGGTTGCGCTGCAAGGCGTTGAATTGGGGAACTTTTTTGCCGCCCTCGTTCTTCTGGGCATTGGTTGGAATTTCGGCTTCATCGGTGCGACCACGATGCTGGCCGCGTCGCATGAACCGCAAGAACGCGGACGGATGCAGGGCCTCAATGACCTGTTGGTGTTTGGCGGTGTGACATTGGCATCGCTGGCCTCGGGCGGGTTGATGAACTGCTCGGGCGGATCCGCGATCGAGGGGTGGAATGCCGTCAACCTTGCCATGATCCCCTTGCTGACACTGGCAGGCGGCGCATTGCTGTGGTTGGTTTTGCGCCCGGCCGATCCCGAAAGGGTCTGATCACCAGCGCCCGCTGCCGACGGTCCACATCAGGGACAGTCGCTGACGGATTTCGCCTGGTTCAAGCGTTCCAGCCGCCACCCGCTCGGGTTGGGCGATGGCCTGCTTCAGAACCCGTTCCGCCAGCCAACCAGCATACAGCGCGGGACGCGCATCAGGCGCTATGTCGCCCCGGTTTGATCGCGCCTTGCGCAATCGGTCCAAAGCGGATTGGGCCAGTTTCTGAACGCCGCCCGTCGTACCATCAAGCAAAGGTACGCGACCCCGCTTTTCCAGTTCAGGAATGGCGCGGAACCAATTTGCCACACCGACACCGTACCCGAAATCGCGCAACACGCTTTCATCCGCCGCACCCAGCGCCTGCGCCGAGGCGACGACAAGGGATCCGGAACTGTGGTTGATATAGGCGTCAAAATGTTCCTGATCCTCAAAAGGATCCCTGTATATATCCCAACGCCTTACGGCGACAAATTCATCCAGAACGCCCGCAAGATGCGGCGACAGGATCCGTGACAGAGGCGTCACCACCTCATGCCGCCGCACAGCGGCGCCTTCTGCAATCTCCTGCAACGCGTCGCGCCACCATTGCAGCCGCATTTCGGCAATCATGGCCTCTTGCGTTACCCATGGCGCGCGGGCGACTTCAACATTCAGCGCATAGATCGGAAACAAAACCACGCGGGCCGCGACCGGAGCAGCCATCGTCGCGCGGAAACGGTCAGGATCCGCTCGCTGAACCAGCGCGGCGCAGGCTTTGACATCATCGTCGAAGGTCACATTCACTCGGCCGCTGCCTTTTGCGGATCGCAATCACGGACTAGTTTCCACTGGATCGCGTCCAGCAGCGCCTCGAAGGACGCGTCAACTATGTTCGCGCTGACGCCCACGGTCGACCAGCGTCGCCCCTGCCCGTCTTCGCTGTCGATGATGACGCGTGTCACCGCTTCGGTGCCACCCTGGGTGATACGGACCTTGAAATCGACAAGACGCATATCCGACAGCACCTGCGAATACTGGCCCAAATCCTTCGCCAGCGCCTTGGCCAGCGCGTTCACTGGCCCCCGGTCGTTGCCCGAGTCGTCCATGGATTCGCTGACCGACAGTTTCTTTTCACCGTCCACTTTGACCACAACGACAGCCTCGGACAGGCTGACCATCTTGTTGTATTTGTTCTTACGCCGTTCAACGGTGACTTTGTAACGCTTGACCTCGAAGAACTCAGGCAGTTGCCCCAGTTCATCCCGCGCCAACAGTTCGAAACTGGCCTGCGCGGTGTCGTAGGAATACCCAACCGCTTCACGATCCTTGATCCGTTCGAGGATGCGGCCCAATGCGGGATCACCGGCTTTGACGCTCAGCCCCGCCTCGGTCAGGCGTTTGCGCAGGTTCGACTGACCCGCCTGGTTCGACATCGGAATGATGCGGGAGTTCCCGACGCTTGCGGGTTCCACATGCTCATATGTCGATGGATCCTTGAGGATCGCGCTGGCGTGCAGCCCGGCCTTATGCGCAAAAGCCGACGCCCCGACATAAGCCGCCTGTTTGCTGGGAACCCGGTTCAGAACGTCATCCAGCATCCGGCTGATGCGGGTCAGCCTGGCCAGCGCATCCAGACTAACTCCGGTTTCAAACTGCGAAGCGTAGGGTTCCTTCAGCAGCAGCGTCGGAATTAAAGCCGTTAGGTTGGCATTGCCACAACGCTCGCCCAAACCGTTCAGCGTACCCTGAATCTGCCGCGCGCCTGCTTCGACTGCTGCCAGAGAACAAGCCACTGCGTTCTCGGTGTCGTTATGGGTGTGAATACCCAACCGATCACCGGGCAGCCCCGCCGCGATCACTTCTGACACAATCCGTCCGACCTCGGACGGCAAAGCACCACCATTGGTGTCGCACAGCACCACCCACCGCGCGTCCGCGTCCAGCGCGGCGCGACAGACCGCGACCGCATAATCAGGATTGTCCTTGTAGCCATCAAAGAAATGCTCGGCATCGAACAGCGCTTCGCGACCCTGCGCCACGATATGTGCGACCGAGGCGCGGACGTTCTCGACATTGTCCTTAAGCGAGATCCCCAGCGCATGGGTCACGTGATAGTCGTGCGATTTGCCCACCAGACAGACGGCCCGCGTGCCCGCATTCATTACGGCCGCAAGCACATCGTCATTCTCGGCCGAGCGCCCTGCGCGTTTGGTCATGCCGAACGCCGTCAACCGGGCCGAGGTCTTTGGGGCCACCTCGAAAAACGCGCTATCGGTTGGGTTGGCGCCGGGCCAACCGCCTTCGATATAGTCCACCCCCAATGCGTCCAGCGCCTGCGCGATCTGCACTTTTTCAGCGGTCGAAAACTGCACGCCCTGCGTCTGCTGCCCGTCACGCAGGGTCGTGTCGTAGAGGTATAGGCGTTCTTTGGTCATCGTTTTGGCTCTTTGGCTTGTTCGGGGAAAACGGCTGCTTAAGCACCTTCCAGTTTTGAGGGGTTAAAGTCCGGACCGGGAACTAAATCCACTTCGCCTTTACTCATGCGAACTTCAACGCCCGCTCCAATCAATTTTTTCTTCAGTTTATCTACTTCGGTGAAGTCCTTAGTGATTTTCGCGTGTGTGCGAAGCCCGTCCAGCTCCGCCGCTAGGCTGGCCAAAACTGGGTCACTGGAAACACCTGCTCCCGACGGGCTAAGGAGAAACTCATCCTTCCATTTTTTTCTCGATTGATCGGAAAGGAAGCCAAGCCAGCGTGCATTGTCCAGAAGCGCTTGAGGGTTTCGAGACGCAATGGCCGCAAGATTCATCAAAGCCAGGTGTGTGTTCAGGTCACTCGACAAAGCTTCAACTATTCTCGAGTCAGGTACAAAGTCCTCGAAGGGCGTTGGCTCCAGACCAACTGTGAGTCGATGCCAGTCGTCGAGTACATGATATGCATGTTCGGCTTTGGATTTGGTCCAGTCCATCGGCTTGCGATAGTGCGTTTGCAGAAAGACAAACCGGATCACCTCACCCGGCACGCCCTGCTCCAACAGATCGTGCACGGTAAAGAAATTGCCCACCGATTTGGACATTTTCTTTCCTTCAACCTGCAACATCTCGTTATGCAGCCAGACCCGCGCGAATTCGCCATGCGGGTGTGCGCATTTGCTCTGGGCGATCTCGTTTTCGTGGTGTGGGAACATCAGGTCGTTGCCGCCCCCGTGAATGTCAAAACTTTCGCCCAGCAACTCATAGCTCATGGCCGAGCATTCGATGTGCCAGCCCGGACGTCCCCGCCCCCATGGGCTGTCCCAGCCCGGCAATTCATCGGTCGAAGGTTTCCACAAGACAAAATCCATCGGATTCTTCTTGTATGGCGCGACCTCGACCCGCGCACCCGCGATCATGTCATCGACTGAACGGCCCGACAGCTTGCCGTAGCTGTCTTTCCAGCTGTCGACCGCGAACAGAACATGGCCTTCGGCGGCATAGGCATGACCCTTGGAGATCAGGTCTTCGATCATCGCGATCATCTGCGCGATGTATTCTGTGGCGCGCGGCATCGCGTTGGGCTCCAACGCCCCCAACGCGCCCATATCGTGAAGATACCAGCCAATCGTCTCGTCCGAGCGTTCCTGAACCAGTTGCTCCAACGACCCTTCTGCACCAGCCTGTTTGCGCGCCAGTGCCGTGGCGTTGATCTTGTCGTCCACGTCGGTGAAGTTGCGCACATAGGTCACGTGCTCTGCGCCATAGACATGGCGCAACAGACGATAAAGAACGTCGAACACGACCACCGGGCGGGCATTGCCCAGATGGGCGCGGTCATAGACCGTCGGACCACAGACATACATCCGCACGTTATCAGGGTCGATCGGTACGAAATCTTCCTTCGTCCGCGTCCGCGTGTTGTGCAGCTTGATCGTCGTCATCGGTCGGGCTCCTAGAAAACAGCAAAGTCTTGCGCGTTGGCGCGGGCTTAGCAACTTGTCTCAGGGATGAAAACGAAAGAAACCGGCCCGCTTGATAAATCAGCAGGTAATGCAGCAGATAATGATGCAGGTCACCGGGTTCATGCCCCTCGGTTAGCACGGGATCCCCCCTAAGCCAAGCGTTGAGTTTGTTCACCCGGTCCGGCACAGTGCCCGTCATGGACCGAGACTTCATCAATTCCATCTGCAAGGAATTTCCCGGTGCAGAACTGTCAGACCCATGGGGCGGCGGTCATGACGCGTGGAAAGTTGGCGGCAAGATGTTTGCCTGTATCGGAATTGCAAATGACGGTGTTTCCGTCAAAACACCCGATGTGGAAACGGCTCAGATGGTGATTGATGCCGGTGTCGCGGTGAAAGCCCCCTATTTTCACCGCAGCTGGGTCCGCCTGCCGTTTGATGCCGAGACTGAGGAGCTGCGCCACCGTCTGACGGTTTCCTATGACCTTGTACGCGCATCGCTGACAAAAAAGCTTCAGGCGACGCTGCCACCGCGAAGCTGATTGACAAACGGCCAGCGCTCTGCCCCATTCAGCGGAAAGCAACCAGGGGCGATTTCATGAGATTGTCTGAACGCATCACGCAGATCACCGGCGGCGGCAGCGATGGCTGGGACGTGTTCTACCGCGCGCGTCGGATGTTGAGCGAAGGACAAGCCGTAACCGAATTGACGATCGGTGAACATGACACCCGAACCGACCCTTCGATTCTTCGGGCGATGGAGCTGTCGGCCCACAACGGTCATACAGGATACGCAATGGTGCCCGGCACGGACCTGCTGCGCGACACGGTCGCCGCTCGGGTTCAGACCCGCACTGGCGTTCCGACCTCTCGGAACAACGTTCTGATCACCCCCGGCGGGCAAGCCGCCCTGTTCGCGGCACATATGGCCGTTTGCGATCCCGGTGATGTCGGATTGTATCTCGATCCGTACTACGCCACCTATCCCGGCACGATTCGGGGTGTTGGTGCCGTGGCACGTGCGGTTCAAACCGCCGCTGACGACGCTTTCCAGCCCCAGGCCAAGCGGATCGATGCCGCTGCTGAAGGCGCGGTTTCGTTGTTGATCAACACGCCGAACAATCCGACCGGCGTGGTCTATTCCCGTCAATCGCTGGAGGCGGTCGCTGACGTGTGCAAACGGCGCGATCTCTGGCTGATCTCGGATGAGGTGTACGACACCCAGGTCTGGGACGGTGAACATCTTTCTCCGCGTGCGCTGCCCGACATGGCAGAGCGAACGCTTGTGGTTGGATCCATGTCAAAATCGCACGCCATGACGGGGTCTCGGTGTGGATGGGTCGTCGGCCCCGAGGAGGTCATCTCCCATCTGATCAATCTGGCGACCCACACCACCTACGGCGTTCCCGGGTTCGTACAGGACGCTTCGAGCTTTGCGCTGACCGCGGGTGTTGAACTTGAAGAAAAAATCGCCGCTCCGTTCCGCCGCCGCCGTTCCTTGGCCATGGATATATTGGCCTCGCAAAACAGCGTCGGCCTCGTCCCCGCGCAGGGCGCCATGTATCTGATGCTGGATATCCGCGCGACCGGGATGTCGGGTGACGCGTTTGCCAACGCGCTGCTGGACGTACACAAAATTGCCGTCATGCCCGGTGAAAGTTTCGGCAAGGCCGCTGCCGGGCACGTACGGGTGGCCATGACAGTAGCGGATGAACGCTTTGCAGTTGCGCTGAAAACGTTGTGCCAATTCGCGTCGCAGCTTGCGAGAAAGCACGCAGCTGAATAAGCCTGCTGTCAGAAACGGAACGTTGTGCGCAGGTTGAAGACGTTGGTTTCCAGACCACCGGTGGATCGGGTAACATCATCGAAATCTTGCCGCAGCGCCTCACCGCTGATGACAAAATTTTCACCAATCGGATAAGCGATGCCGATTCCGTAAACAGCGGCGGTATCGCTGTCGACGGATGTTTCGGCCCGTGCCGCGCCAACGACGACATATCCCAGCGCGCTGCCGAAATCGTACCCGCCACGCAGTTTTACTCGGGTCATGCTGTCTAGACTGCCCTGAGACTGGCTGAGGTTTAGGGAAAGACGGTTGTATTCAAGTTCACCGCCCAGAACGAAAGCCCCGAAATCCTGGTCATAGCCTACATGCGCACCAAAGGCGGTGTCGTCCCCGCTTGATCCACCCGGTCCATCCGCATCCGCGTACCCAAAGCTGAGCCCAACGTAACCGCCTGTCCAATCCTCTGCCAAAACCGGGCTGGCGCTGGCCGTCAGAGCCACGACAATCAGGGCAGAAAAAAGTTCAATAGTCTGTTTCAACGCGATTTCACTCGGGCTTCAGATCATGTGTTAACTTATAATTCAACTGGGATCGCTTTTGTCAGAGTTCAATTCCTCGCAC
This sequence comes from Ruegeria sp. BHSA118, assembly GCF_059613405.1. Classification (NCBI taxonomy): domain Bacteria; kingdom Pseudomonadati; phylum Pseudomonadota; class Alphaproteobacteria; order Rhodobacterales; family Roseobacteraceae; genus Ruegeria; species Ruegeria sp. BHSA118. The sequence goes on along the minus strand of NZ_JBXWSM010000009.1, from coordinate 33,895 downwards.
GCAAAGCTCAAGAGTAAGTGAATGCAGTATAACAGATTTCTGTCCTCGCGGGAGAAAATCTGCCTGAGAATTCCGCCAGAGGTTTGTTGGGCAGATATTTGCTGAAGTAAATTCCGTTGAGGTCGCAAACAGAACAGATTGCGTCGCCGTGTTTTGGAATTCTTGCGCCAAACGTTGAGAGGCGGAATGACTGACCACGACTGGAAAATCAGCCTGATCAGCCGCACCATTGGTGCGGACCGGGGGCGTGCAGCGAGAGGGCGGCCGTAAGCGGCCATTTGCCAGTTCCCCAAACATCTCTCATAGATCGGAAAAAGAAATGAACGACCAATCCCGCAACACATCGCGCAGCGGCGGTCGCGCTGCGCGTCGCGCCGCCCGTGCAACCGCATTGCCTGATCATCTGCGCCCCGTGCGCCCCGGTATGGAAGGCGGTGTCCTGAATGTCCTGACCCAGGCACAGATCGAACGTATCCACGAGGCTGCCCTGACCGCATTGGAAACCATTGGTCTGGCGGACGCGCCGCAAAGCGGGATCGACTATCTGGTTGGTGCAGGCTGCATATTGGGCGATGATGGCCGCATCCGCTTTCCCCGTGCGCTTGTCGAAGACACGATCACAAAAGCCAACCGCAATGTCACTTTGTACAGCCGTGACGGAAAAACCGATCTGGATTTAACAGGTACAAAAGTACATTACGGCACGGCTGGAGCAGCCGTTTCCATGGTCGACGTGCATGGTCGCGAGTATCGTGATTCAACCGTTCAGGATTTGCACGATGCCGCACGCATCTGCCAACAGCTTGACAATATTCACTTTGTTCAGCGCCCCATGGTCTGTCGCGACATCGCGGACAACCTGGAAATGGACCTGAATACGATCTACGCCAGCTGTTCAGGAACATTCAAACACGTCGGCACATCCTTCACGGAACCCAGCCACGTCGCCCCCGCGATGGAGATGATCTACATGATCGCGGGCGGCGAAGACAAATATCGCGAGCGACCATTCGTGTCGAACTCGAATTGCTTTGTCGTCCCTCCGATGAAATTCGCCACTGAAAGCTGCGAAGTGATGGAGGAATGCATCAAGGCTGGAATGCCGGTTCTGTTGCTGTCGGCCGGCATGGCCGGCGCCACCGCGCCATCAACCATCGCCGGAGCAATCGCCCAGGCCACGGCGGAATGTCTTGCGGGATTGGTTTATGTAAACGCCGTAAGTCCCGGCGCGCCCGCAGTTTTCGGCACCTGGCCCTTTGGCCTTGATCTGCGGACCGGCGCAATGTCCATCGGTTCCGGGGAACAAGCCCTGCTGACAGCAGGCTGTGCCCAGATGCACCGTTTCTACGACTTGCCGGGGGGTGCAGCCGCTGGTGCATCAGATTCGAAGCTGCCCGATATGCAGGCCGGCTGGGAACAGATGTGTTCGAACGTGATGGCAGGGCTGTCTGGGTTGAACATGGTCTATGAAGCCGCTGGCATGCACGCCTCGCTTCTGGGATTCTGCTTTGAAAGTCTTATCCTCAGCGACGACCTGATCGGTCAGGCACAGCGCTGTGTGCGCGGGATAGAAGTGACCGACGAAACTCTGGCGCTGGATCAGATGGCCGAAGTCTGCATGGGCGGCCCCGGTCATTATCTGGGCACGGATGCGACCCTCAGCCGGATGCAGGCCGACTATGTCTATCCGACCTTTGGTGACCGTTCCTCGCCCAAGGAATGGGTGGAGCTTGGCAAACCGGATCTGGTTGAAAAGGCAGTGGCCCGAAAGAATGAGATCCTGTCCACCCCGTCGGCGGCCCGGTTCGACCCGCTTCTGGATGCTGAGATTCGGGAAAAATTCAACATTCACTTGACGTTATAGCATCTGAAGAAAGCGGCCCGATGAGTGTCGGGCCGCCCTTTCTTGTTTACCCGTTGCTGGGTGGAAGCAAACCTGCTTCTTGCGCAACGGCCACTTCATCAGCATCCAGCGCCCCGTCGCCATTTGCGTCCATCGCCGAGAAGGTATCGGCGTCAACATCGGGCAACACGGCCTGAATTTCTTCGATGGTCAGAACGCCATCGCCATTGGCGTCGGTTGCGGACTGCGCCGAGAGCACCCCCGGCAAGGTCAGTGCAGCAATGGAAATCCCAATCAAGTACTGCGGTTTCATTTTCGTGCCTCCTGGATAAGTTGATTATGTCTTTGTCCGGACAGGCCCCAGAAACACCGGAACAACCGCAGGCGTCACCCGTTTTACGTGATTTCCGGGAAATCGCGCCAATCTTTGCGTGTTTGCCCGAGTCGGTGTTGCGACGCACCGCCGGGCAAAACCCTGCCAGACCCGTTTCGGCAGAACTTGCCCGACAGGCATGGCCCGATCCGGCAAGACCGCGCTTATCGGGGCACCCGGGCGCAAAAAAGAAAGGGGGCCGAAGCCCCCTGTCAGTTTCGCCATCCAGGCTCATTTCGTTGACCGCCCGGTGTTTTTTTGCCTGCGGCCTGGACGTCGCATGGAACGAGCGCACCCGTTCCGTGAAAGAGTGGGAGGGAGCAAATATTCCGCCCCACCCTGTTCCCGGCCAACACGGGCATGTCGACCGAGTGGACCAAGGCATCAACGGTAAGTCTCAGCGCCTTGCTCCGTATTCGTCGGGGTCGGTACCTGTGGCAGCTATCCGACCCCTGCACCCCGGGTTGCCGGGGTGCTAAACTCAGCTACACCCGCTTGTCGCGCCGCAGGTGTTGCATTTCATGCAAGTGCCGTTGCGCACCAGCGTGTAGTTTCCGCATTCGCCGCAGGGATCGCCCTCGTACCCCTGCATCTTGGCCTTTGTGCGGGCATCCATGCTGGTGGCCACCGCCGTTTCAGCTACCGGTGCTTCGAAAGAAGCCGCCGGTTCAGCCATGCCGTTCACCTCGACCTGACCCGCGTTGAACACAGCCAGATCTTGCGGCAAGCGCTTGCGCAGATATCCGGTGGAGCTGATTTGTTTCAGCACTTCCAATGACTTGGACGCGGCTGATTCACTGATTTCCGACACGTTCGAGACACCCTCGTCCTCGCCCCGACCCAGATCGTCGAAGGTTGCACCTTCGGGTTTCACATGGGCCAGATCGGTACGATCCAGATAGGACACGGCCAGCTCGCGGAAGATGTAATCCAGGATCGACGTTGCGTTCTTGATCGAGTCGTTGCCCTGCACCATCCCCGCCGGTTCGAACTTGGTGAAGGTGAAGGCGTCCACGAACTCTTCCAGCGGCACGCCGTATTGCAGGCCGACCGAGACCGCGATGGCAAAGTTGTTCATCATCGCCCGGAAGCCAGCGCCTTCCTTGTGCATGTCGATGAAAATCTCGCCTAGCTGGCCGTCTTCGAACTCACCAGTGCGCAAGTAAACTTTGTGGCCACCGACGATCGCCTTCTGGGTATAGCCCTTGCGGCGATGCGGCAGTTTTTCACGATGGCTGCGGATGATTTCCTTGACCACAACCTTCTCGATCACCTTCTCGGCCAGAACGACGGCCTTTTCCTGCGCCGAGCCGCTTTCCAGCACCTCTGCCGCCTCGTCGTCATCCTCGACCAGCGCCGCCGCCAGAGGCTGCGACAGTTTCGAGCCGTCGCGATAGAGCGCGTTGGCCTTCACACCCAGCGACCAGCTGAGTTCATAGGCTTTCTGGCAATCTTCGATGGTCGCGTCATTCGGCACGTTGATCGTTTTGCTGATCGCGCCCGAGATGAAGCTCTGCGCCGCTGCCATCATGGTGATGTGGCTATCAACCCCAAGGAAACGCTTGCCTTTCTTGCCGCACGGGTTGGCGCAGTCGAAGATGGCGTAGTGTTCTTCCTTCAGATGCGGTGCACCTTCCAGCGTCATGGTTCCGCACACGTGGTCGTTGGCCGCGCCGATATCCGCGCGGGTGAACCCCAGATGGCGCAGCAAATCGAAGGTCGGGTCATTCAGCTTGGTCGCCGGGATGCCCAGAACGCCGGTGCAGAAATCCTCGCCCAGTGTCCACTGGTTGAAGACGAACCGGATATCAAAAGCGCTTTCCAGCGCGGCGTCTACTTTAGCCAACTCATTCGGGCCAAAGCCATGACCGGTCAGCGAGGTGTGGTTGATCCCCGGCGCGTTGCCGATGGTGCCGTGACCAACGGCATAGGATACGATTTCTTCGATCTGCGACGAGGAATAGCCCAGCTTTTCCAGCGCCGAAGGCACCGAGCGGTTGATGATCTTGAAATACCCGCCACCGGCAAGCTTCTTGAACTTCACCAGCGCAAAGTCGGGCTCGATCCCGGTGGTGTCACAATCCATCACCAGACCGATGGTGCCGGTGGGTGCGATCACGGTGGCCTGTGCGTTGCGGTAACCGTTCTTTTTGCCGAGGCTCAGCGCCTCATCCCAGGCAGACATGGCCAGATCGACCAGGCGCTTGTCCGGGCAGTTGTCGTGGTCCAGAGGCACTGGTTTTACGGCCAGTTTTTCGTACCCATCAGTCACACCCTGCGACGCGCGGCGGTGGTTGCGGATGACACGCAGCATATGGTCTGCGTTGCGCTCGTAGCCTTTGAACGGTCCCAGCTCACCGGCGATTTCCGCCGAGGTCGCATAGGCCACGCCGGTCATGATCGCGGTCAGTGCGCCGCAGATCGCCCGGCCCTCATCCGAGTCATAGCTGTAGCCCATGTTCATCAGCAGGCCGCCGATATTCGCATAGCCCAGACCCAGCGTGCGGAAGTCATAGGACAGCTGCGCGATTTCCTTCGATGGGAACTGAGCCATCGTAACCGAGATTTCCAGTGTTAGGGTCCACAGGCGAGAGGCGTGCATATAGTCCGCTGCCTGGAACTCACCGTCCTTGAGGAAGGTCAACAGGTTCATCGAAGCCAGGTTACAGGCCGTGTCATCAAGGAACATGTATTCCGAGCATGGGTTCGACCCACGGATCGCGCCATCTTCGGGGCATGTGTGCCACTCGTTGACCGTGTCATGGAACTGGATGCCCGGATCGGCACAGGCCCATGCAGCATGGCCGACCTTTTCCCACAAATCGCGCGCCTTGACGGTGCGGGCGACCTTGCCATCAGTGCGGTTGATCAGTTCCCAATCGGCGTCCTTTTCAACGGCGGTCAGGAAGGCGTTGGTGACGCGGATCGAGTTGTTTGAGTTCTGACCTGAGACGGAGCTGTAAGCTTCGGAGTCCCAGTCGGTGTCGTAGGTCGGGAATTCGATGCTGTCGTGGCCCTGCTTGGCGTAATCCAGCACGCGTTTGATATAAGTCTCGGGGATCGCAACCTTTTTGGCTTCACGCACCGCCTTTTTCAGGGCGTCGTTTGCGTTCGGGTCATAGGCGTCATCGGCAGATCCATCCCAAGACCGGATGGCCTCGAAAATGCCGTTCAGCATCTTTTCGTGCATCTTCGACCCGGCAACGATCGAGGCTACTTTCTGCTCTTCGATCACCTTCCATTCGATGAATTGCTCGATATCCGGGTGATCGGCATCGACGATCACCATCTTTGCTGCCCGACGGGTTGTTCCGCCTGATTTGATCGCGCCAGCGGCGCGGTCGCCGATCTTGAGAAAGCCCATAAGGCCCGAGGATTTGCCGCCACCCGACAGCGCCTCGCCTTCGGCGCGCAGATGGCTGAAGTTGGTGCCCGTTCCGCTCCCGTATTTGAACAGGCGCGCCTCGCGCACCCACAGATCCATGATGCCGCCTTCGTTCACCAGATCATCATCGACTGACTGGATGAAGCACGCGTGCGGCTGAGGATGCTCATAGGCCGATTTCGACTTGGTCAGCTTGCCGGTCTTATAATCGACATAGTGGTGCCCCTGTGCCGGGCCATCGATCCCGTAAGCCCAGTGCAGGCCCGTGTTGAACCATTGCGGCGAATTCGGCGCCGCGCGCTGGGTTGCCAACATATAGCGCATCTCGTCAAAATAGGCCCGCGCGTCTTCTTCGGTCGAGAAATAGCCGCCCTTCCAGCCCCAATAAGCCCAGGCACCGGCCAGACGGTCAAACACTTGTTTCGACGATGTTTCGCCTTCGAACTCTGCGCCGTCCGCGGGAACCGATCGCCACAGGAATTCAGGAACGTCTTTTTCTTTCACCTTCTTGAGCTTGGTGGGCACCCCCGCCTTTCGGAAGTATTTCTGCGCAATCACATCACTTGCAACCTGCGACCAGCTGGTAGGGACTTCGATGTTATCCAGACGAAAAACGATTGTGCCGTCCGGATTTCTGATTTCAGATGTTGCAGACACAAAATTCAGTTCCGCATAGGCGTCCTGATCCGGTTTGGTGAATTTTCTTTCAATCTTCATGTCCGCAGCCCTGGTTAATACAGCTCAATTTCCGATTCCCGACACCAAGTCTTGTGTTGCAGGGTGTCGCCCGCAACGCCCTGAGAAGCGCGCAAAAAGGTACTGTTCGCTGTCTGAGACAGCGCAAAGCCGCAAATGCGACCGCACGTAAAACGATTGTGCTTTTCCGACCCTCGCCCGCTGCCTTTTCCGGACTATACACCAGATATTGTGGCAATCTCGTTGGCCCATACAATTTGGCGTATGTTCCCATAGAAGGTCAACGCCCTTTTTCGGTCATTTTCCAAATCTTTTTTGTTGACCTGACGGTTGCGTGAAGCCTTCTGCGTGCAGGTCGCGATTCCTCCACAACTTCATCCACGGCGTATTTCCGCCGGTGTTTTGAACTCTCAAAATGAATTCCCGTTTTTACCAGCATAGTTATCCGCATTTGATCAACCAATGACATGCTGGTTACCCTGAAGTGGAATCAAAGCTGTCCGGGCAAACTGTCCCGCGCCATGTGCTGAACGGTCTACCCAAGAGCGAGGGAGCTCAAGCGAATGAAGTTGTTTCATTTTATCCCGGCCACAGCCTGCATCGTTGCGTGCGCACCACAGGATGTGCCCATCCCGTCACGGAGCGCACAGTTTGACTCCTTCCCTCAACGACTGTTCGACACGTTTGAAACCAGTTGCTCGGGCCCTGGCGAGTCTTTCAGGAAAACCGGGAACCAGATCTTTGAATGCAGTGAGTTCCTGCCCCCCAAGGCGACAGCTTATCTGATTCTGACCTATGACGGTCATCCGCAGGATCTGCCGCAAAGCGTCATGCGCCTTACGTCAACGAAGACAAACGCAGGGTATCGCGTGGACGCGCGTGTTTTCTTCCACGTCCCGCAAAAATCCGGTGCGGCAGTCGAAGTTCCGGTTGAAAGCAAGGTTCTGAACCAAGCCATCAGCGAGCTCTACCAGACAATGGGTGGCTCGCCGAATTAGCTTGATGGAAGTGGTCGGGGCGGCAGGATTCGAACCTACGACCCCCTGTACCCAAAACAGGTGCGCTACCAGACTGCGCCACGCCCCGGACCGTGCGCCTTCCTAACGACGCCGATCTGATTTGAAAAGCCCTAACAGGGCCAAATTGCAGGTCCTTGCGAAAAAATTTCGTGCTTCATCTGTGTCCCGGGCCCGATGGAGTAGCGCGCGGACAATCCTGCATTGATTTCCAGCACCGCAAATACGGAATCGCCCCCTTCAATCGGCGTAAGATCACCCGGAATTGCGCCTTCATGCACACGCGTCACCAAACCGGTGCGATCCAGAAAAACCATATCGAGCGGGATCAGGGTGTTCTTCATCCAGAACGCAACGGGCTGCGGCGGGTCAAAGACGAACAACATACCGGATCGAGCCGGCAACGATTCGCGAAACATCAAACCGCGGGATCGTTCTTGCGGTGTAACGGCGACTTCCACGTTAAATTGCACCGTCGCACTGTCATTTCTGAGTGTGACACGGTCCGATCTGCATGCGGCAGCGGCAACTCCTGCCCACAACGTTACGAATATGGTCAAGAGTATCCGAAGCTGTTTCATCCGGTTCAGCTATCCAAAGCCGCTTCCCAGGCCAGAACCTGCGCGGCCATCCGACCCCGCTTGCCGTCGATCACCCTCATGGCCAGCGCTTCACCTGGTTGCAGATCGGCAAGCCCCGAGCGGCGCAGCACCTCGATATGAAGGAATACGTCTTCGTTACGCCCAAACACATTGGCAAATCCGAAACCTTTGCCCTTGTCGAACCATTTCACCCGTGCGGCCTCCAGCGGCGCTTTTGCGATGACCTCCGGATCCAGCTCGGCAAAATCGGCAAGCATCATCGAGTCGGTCCGCGCCGGCGGATCAATCGCAACGACCTCGACCGCCTGAACCCCTCGGTCCGTGCGGTGAGTCATGATTTCAATACTGGCACCGTCCGCGACCGAGCTCTGGCCGTAGTTGCGCAGAACATTCACATGCAACAGAATATCCGGGCCGCCCTCTTCGGACACAACAAAGCCATACCCCTTGGCAGGGTCGAACCATTTTACGTGTCCACGGACGCGGTACATGTTGTTCAGGTCTTCTGGCACGGTTTTCCCATCGCGAATTTCAGCAGTTCGTTAAGGGTTTGTTGTTTAGGGGAATGGCAGGCAAATTCAAGCTGAAAAGATTGTTTGTTTTCTGCCTGTTGCATTTCACGACACGTGAACGTCATGGATTCAACCTTTCAACATGCCATGCCGATCCCGGCTCAATTCGTTGCCATCTGAACCGATCATGCAAGCGGAACGCTCCATCGGCCCAGAACTCAATCTCGGTGGGCGTCAATCTGTACCCGCCCCAATACGGCGGACGCGGCGGATTTGGCCCAAGTTTCGCCGTCACCTTCGCGACCTCTGCCATCAAGGCTGCTCGGCTTGAAAGCGGTTGCGACTGCTTCGAGGCCCACGCGCCCAGCCGGCTTTTCAATGACCTTGATGCATAATATTCATCTGCCTGGGGCCCATTTTCACGACTTATTGTACCACGAACGCGAAGCTGACGCCGCAAAGATTTCCAATGCATCACAAATGCAGCTTTTCCGGCGGTGTCCAGTTCCTTGGCCTTGGCGCTTTCGTAGTTCGTATAGAAAACAAACGAACCCGCTTCGATTTCCTTGAGCAACACCATGCGTGCATTCGGCATGCCATCCGGGTCAACGGTTGCAAGCGCAATCGCATTCGGGTCGTTCATTTCAGTTTCTTCAGCCTCGGCGAGCCACCGGGCCGCTATTTCAAACGGATCGGAGCCAGCAAAGATGCCATCACGCTCGGTCATTTCCATCCCCTGGAAAGTATTAACGACGAACCTAAGGCGAGAACCCGCTGCGGGCAAGAGCGCACGGCCTTGATGCAGCGCAACCAATGGCATAAACCAACTCAACATAACGCGAAGACAGGCGGAGAACCGAACATGTCAAATCAGTTGATGGCCGGCAAACGCGGCCTCATCATGGGACTGGCCAATGACAAATCAATCGCATGGGGAATCGCCCGCGCCTTGTCGAATGCCGGGGCCGAGCTGGCCTTTTCCTATCAGGGCGAGGCTTTGAAAAAGCGCGTCGACCCGCTGGCGGCGCAATTGGGCAGCGAAATCGTTCTGCCCTGCGACGTCAGTGACGAAACATCCATCGACGCGCTCTTTGCAGCGCTGGAAGAGAAATGGGGCAAGCTGGATTTCATCGTCCACGCCATCGGCTTTTCCGACAAGAACGAGCTGCGCGGTCGCTATGTCGACACCAGCCGCGCGAATTTCAAACTGACGATGGATGTGTCGGTATATTCTTTCACAGCTGTGATGCAGCGTGCCGAAAAGATGATGTCCGAGGGCGGCAGCGCTGTGACCCTGACCTATTATGGCGCCGAGCAGGTCATGCCGCACTATAATGTCATGGGCGTTGCCAAGGCCGCGCTGGAGGCGTCGGTCAAATACCTGGCTGAAGATCTGGGCAAGGATGGCATCCGCGTGAACTCGATCTCGGCCGGGCCGATCAAGACGCTGGCCGCCAGCGGCATCGGTGATTTCCGCTATATCATGAAGTGGAACGAATATAACTCGCCCCTGCGCCGGAACGTGACCATTGACGATGTCGGAAACTCGGCGCTGTATCTTCTGTCGGATCTGTCCAGCGGCGTAACCGGTGAAAACCTGCATGTGGATTCCGGTTATCACATCGTCGGCATGAAGGCCGTTGACGCCCCCGATATGGAAAAAGGTTAAGAACACATGAGCGCCAAAGACCGCCTGCCCCACGAAAAAGGCTTTCACATCAGCTGGGACCAGATTCATCGCGATTCGCGTGCACTGGCCTGGCGTCTTGACGGGCAAGGGCCCGATGATGGCAACTGGCGGGGTGTTGTCGCGATCACGCGCGGCGGCATGGCGCCTGCGATGATCGTCAGCCGCGAACTGGACATCCGTACGGTCGATACGATCAGCGTGCGTTCATACCACCATCAGGAACAGGGTGAAGCAGAGGTGTTGAAATCTCCGGACGCCGACCTGATGGGTGACGGAACCGGTATTCTGATCATCGACGACCTGGTCGACAGCGGAAAGACGTTGGAACTGGTTCGGGACATGTACCCAAACGCTCATTTCGCGACGGTTTACGCCAAACCCAAGGGCCGCCCGATGGTGGATACCTTCATCACCGAGGTCAGCCAGGACACATGGATCTTCTTCCCATGGGATATGGCCCTTCAATATGTCGAGCCGTATCGCGGCACCGATTGATTTCTGAACAGTAGACCGCACATGACGCTCAGCCGTACCGCCGCAACATTCGCCCCTCCGGTGATGGAGGCGCGCCGATGGGTCGAGGGCGTTGCCTTCCCATCCGACCGCCCGTTGATCAACGTAAGCCAGGCGGCCCCGGTCGATCCGCCGCCGCTGGCCTTGCGGCAGGCTATGGCCGAGTTCGCCGTTCGCGAAGACAGCGCACATCTTTATGGCCCGGTTTTGGGCAATGACGATCTGCGCTCCGAATTGGCGGCGCAGATCAGTTCTCACTATGCGGCGCAGGTAGATGCACCTCGGATCGCCATCACCTCGGGCTGCAATCAGGCGTTTTCGGCCGTGATATCGGCGATCACCGGCGAAGCGGATGAGGTCATTCTGCCAACCCCATGGTATTTCAACCACAAAATGTGGCTGGACATGGCCGGAGTACAGGCCGTTGACCTGCCGACCGGCGATGATCTTTTGCCCGATCCAGAGCGTGCGCGCGGATTGATTACCGACAAGACACGCGCCATTGCGCTGGTCACGCCCAACAATCCGGGCGGCGTCGAATACCCCGCCGAACTTGTCAGGGCCTTTTACAACCTGGCCCGTGAAACCGGGGTTCGCCTGATCGTTGATGAAACCTATCGCGATTTCGACAGCCGCAGCGGCGCCCCGCATGATCTGTTTCAGCAACCCGGCTGGGACGAAACGCTTGTCCATCTGTACTCTTTTTCCAAGGCTTATCGCCTGACGGGCCACAGGGTGGGTGCCATCGCAACAAGCCCGGCGCTGTTGGCCGAGGTCGAGAAATTTCTGGATACGGTCGCCATTTGCCCGGGCCAGATCGGCCAGTTCGCAGCGTTGTGGGGTATGCAAAACCTGTCGCAATGGCTGGCCGGCGAGCGTGTCGAAATTCTTGACCGCCGCGCGGCCATTGCAGAAGGGATGCCAGCGCTTGAAACCCGGGGGTGGCGGCTTTTGGGACTTGGCGCCTATTTTGCCTATCTCGAACATCCGTTCGACATGCCGTCAGACGAACTCGCGCGCCGTCTGGTCAGCGAAGCTGGCGTGCTGCTGTTGCCCGGCACCATGTTCATGCCCGATCATGACCCGGCCGGAAAACGGCAGGTGCGCATTGCTTTTGCCAATCTGGATCGGGCCGGGCTGGGCCAATTGTTCGACCGGTTGCAGGACCTGTCCTTCTAAGCTTGCCCCTCGGCGGTGTGCGTCGTATTCAGGGCCGCAACCGACAGGGCAGAACTCTGCCGAAAAAACAAGAGGGCATCATGGCCGCAGGCGCTAAAAGTCTTTCGAAAACCTTTGTCTGGATTCTGATGGGTCTGCTGATGCTGGGCCTTGCGGGATTTGGCGCGGTCAACCTCAGCGGGACGATCCGCACAGTTGCGACAGTCGGCGAAGAAAGCATCTCGGTCGATGACTACGTGCGCGAACTGCAGCGCGAGATCCGAGCGGTGGAGGCACAATCCGGGCAGCCTTTGCAGATGTCGCAAGCCCGCGACCTGGGTCTGGACCGAAACGCCCTAGCCCGCCTGACCGCCTTGGCGGCGCTGGATAACGAGGTCGGTCAGCTTGGGATTTCCATCGGCGATGAGAACCTTCAGCAAGAGATCGTCTCGATCCCGGCGTTTCAGGGTGTCAACGGAACTTTTGACCGTGAATCCTATCGCTTTCAGCTGGAACAGGTCGGCATGACCGATTCCGAATTCGAATCCGATCTGCGCAAGGAATCCGCCCGAACCATCGTGCAGGGCGCAATCATGGGCGGCGTGAAAATGCCGGCAACGCTGACGGACACGATGATCGATTATATCGGCGCGCGGCGCAGCTTTGCGGTTGCAACTGTTGGAACGGAAGCGCTGGATACTCCTGTGGCCGAACCAACGGACACACAGATTCAAAAATTCTATGATGACAATGGGGACCAGTTTATGCTGCCCCGCACCAAGCAGCTGACTTATGCGATTCTGTCGCCAGCAATGTTGGTGGACACGGTCGACATCGATGAAGACGCGCTGCGCAAACTCTATGAAGAACGAACCGACGAATACAACCAGCCCGAACGCCGTTTGGTCGAACGTCTGAACTTCCCAAGCGAACAGGCCGCCAAGGACGCTTTGGCGCAGCTTGAAGTTGGCGGCACAACTTTCGAACAGTTGGTTCGGGATCGCGATCTGGAACTGAACGACATCGATCTGGGCGACGTGACGCGTGAGGACCTGGGCCAAGCTGCGGACTCTGTGTTTGCGGCCGAGCTTGACACTGTCGTGGGCCCGTTGCCATCGGTGTTCGGTCCGGCCCTGTTCCGCGTCAACGGATCACTGGCCGCGAGCAATGTTCCATTTGAAGAGGCCGAGCCGGCACTTCGGGAAGAGTTGGCGACTGAACGCGCCCGCCGCCTGATCGAGGCGCAATCTGAAGATATCAACGACATGCTGGCCGGCGGTGCCACTCTGGAAGAGCTGGCAGAAGAAACCGAAATGGAATTGGGTCAGATCGACTGGACCCGTGACAGCGACGAAGGCGTTGCTGCATATGACGGGTTCCGAGCGGCCGCAGAAGCCGTGCAAGAAGGGGATTTCCCTGAAATCGCCTTCCTCGAAGACGGGTCAATTTTTGCCCTGCGCCTTGACGAAGTTCTGCCGCGTCGCCCGGAACCGCTGGATAGCGCGCGCGTCCGTGTCGCCGCGGCCTGGCAACAGGCTGAGATCAACACAGCGCTGCGCGAAAAGGCAGAAGCCATTCTGAACCAACTGGCCACTGACGGTGATTTCGCAGTGACCGGCCTGCCCTTCCGCGTCGAAAACGCCCTGACCCGCACCGCGTTTCTGGATGACGTTCCGGCCAATTTCATGAACGAAGTATTCGCGATGGAACCCGGCGAACTGCGCGTTGTTGGGGGCAATGGTGCGGCTTGGATAGTGCGTCTGGATGAAACCCTGCCGCCGGCGGATACGGACGAACTGCGTCAATTGCGTGATGCCCTGAGCTCGCAGATGGATCAGGCTTTGGCACAGAATATTTTCAACGTCTACGTACGTGACGCCCAGACCCGGGCGCGCCCCGTGGTGGATCAACAGGCGCTGAACGCCGTGCAGGCGAGCTTTTAAACGAGACCGATATGGCCCTGACACCCGAATTCGAAACCTTCGCGCGCGCCTATGATGCGGGCGAAAACCAGGTTGTATATACGCGTCTGGCCGCCGATCTGGACACACCTGTTTCACTGATGCTCAAGCTGACGGGCGCGCAGAAAGATGCGTTCATGCTGGAATCGGTGACAGGCGGTGAGGTTCGTGGCCGCTATTCGATCATTGGCATGAAACCTGATCTGGTCTGGCGCTGTCACGGGGAAACCTCGGAACTGAATCGCTCGGCTCGGTTCGATGCCGACGCCTTTGTCGCGCAGGACGGAAATCCGATGGATAACCTGCGTGCCTTGCTGGCCGAAAGCCGTATTGAGCTGCCAGAAGACCTGCCTCAGGCTGCCGCCGGGCTATTTGGATATCTGGGCTATGACATGGTCCGGCTGGTCGAATACCTGCCGGACGTGAACCCCGACCCACTGGGTCTGCCCGATGCAATCATGCTGCGCCCGTCTGTCATCGCGGTGCTGGATGGGGTCAAGGGTGAGGTGACGGTGGTTTCACCCGCCTGGGCCAGCGACGGTCAATCGGCCAAGGCGGCCTATGCGCAGGCGGCTGAGCGTGTGATGGATGCGGTCCGCGATCTGGAACGCGCCATGCCCGCTGAAACCCGCGATCTGGGCGACGCGCGCGAGGTTGCCCCGCCGGTGTCGAACTTTACCAAGTCCGGCTATATGGAGGCGGTTGAAAAGGCCAAGGAATACATCCGCGCGGGTGACATCTTTCAGGTTGTCCCGGCACAGCGCTGGACGCAGGATTTCCCGCTGCCGCCTTTTGCTCTCTACCGGTCCTTGCGGCGCACGAATCCGTCACCTTTCATGTTCTATTTCAACTTCGGCGGTTTTCAGGTGGTGGGCGCAAGCCCCGAAATCCTGGTGCGTGTATTTGGCAACGAAGTCACCATTCGCCCCATCGCAGGCACGCGCCCGCGTGGCGCGACGCCCGAAGAAGACAAGGCGAACGAGCTGGATCTGCTGGCCGACAAGAAAGAACTGGCCGAACATCTGATGCTGCTGGATCTGGGTCGCAACGATACCGGTCGCGTGTCAAAGATCGGAACCGTGCGTCCGACCGAAGAGTTCATCATCGAACGCTACAGCCACGTGATGCACATCGTATCAAACGTGGTGGGCGAACTGGCTGAAGACAAAGACGCGTTGGACGCCTTCTTTGCGGGTATGCCCGCAGGAACGGTTTCAGGCGCGCCAAAAGTACGCGCGATGGAGATCATCGACGAGCTGGAGCCGGAAAAACGCGGCGTTTACGGCGGCGGCGTCGGCTATTTCAGCGCGGGCGGAGACATGGACATGTGTATTGCCCTGCGCACCGCCATCGTGAAAGATCAGAAACTCTATATCCAAGCCGGTGGTGGTGTTGTTTACGACAGCGACCCCGAAGCCGAGTTTATGGAGACCGTTCATAAATCCAACGCCATACGGCGCGCGGCGGCAGATGCTGCCCGGTTCACCGGGAACGGAAACGGCTGAAAATAACAGAGGCGGCCGATCAGATGATCACCGCCTCTTTTCGTTGCTTTTTGGCAGGTTACTGCACCTGTTTCATCATGACGGCCGAGATAGGAGCCATTGCCACGCGGTTGCCCCGATCTTCCAGCCCCCACAGCAACAGGGCTGAAATCGTCTCGGGACGCACGCGCCCCAGCATGACCACTGTCCCTTCCTGACCCGCACGGAACGCGGCCTGATCCAGGAACCTGCGCATGATTTTGGGATCCTGCCGTGCGCCGTCGATATCGCGAAAGACGATACTGGACGGAATTCCGTTTCGCACCGCCAGCTTCTGCACAGTGTTGAGCCCGTTGTCCTGCGTAATCAGCCCCCGGCCGGTTCCCGCAGCAATCGCGGCGACCTGATCAGCCAGTTTGCGATTGCCCTGAATCCCGCTGTTCACGCCTTCCAGAATACCAACCGTTTCCGGCAGGGTATCCAGCCACACCGACAGCGACACCTCGGCGTCCTGTGCGCTAGCGGCCTCGGGCAGATCCGCCAGGGCCAGCACCTCGAACCCGGCATTGCGATGACGGGCCATCTTTTCTGCCGCGTCAGGATCCGAAGGGTTCACGGCAAAGCTGATCGGATACGGAAAGTCCTGCAACGCCTCGGACCCGAATGAACCCTCGTCATCAATCAGAATGATGGACATCAGCGGCTTGGCTTCGGGGTTTTCGAACTTTGCCGCAAAACGCTCGATCGGCTTGGCCGATTTCGGCGGTTCAGCCGAGGCCTGTTCCACGACGGGCTCGTCATCACGTTCCGTTAGCGGAACGACGCGTTTCCCGATGATCGAGCTGGCACTTGCTTTCTGCTCACCCCCGATCTGGGGCAGCGCAGCGATGCGCGGCAGGTCGCGTGGCATGGTGTCTTCATCGCCTTCCACGGCAATCGGGCTGTTTTCAAAGGGGTTCTGTTCTTCGACCTCTGTCGACTCTGGCTTTGGTTCTGGCGCTGCCTGTGGCAGGGGGTCAGGCTCGGGCGCAAGCGCAGCCACCTCGGTGTTCTCGGGCTCTGCTGGCGGGGCCGGTGTTTCATCAATTACGGCAGGCAGCGCATCGTTTGGCTGAATCGCGGGAACCTGACTTGGCTCTGGCAGGGCGGCGGGTGCTTCGATCACGAATGACACTTCATTTGCACCTGCCGCTTCCGGTTGGTTCGGTGCGTCCGTTGCCGCGCCGACAACCGGCTGTGAATCGATTGACGTTTCCAGCCCCGACAGATCGGCCAGATCCTCGCTGGTGTCATCGGCGGCTTCTGGCGCACGCGGGGCAAGTTCCACCAGATCGGCGTCAGAACCGGCGTCTGCCACCTCAGTCGGAGCCTCGGGAGTTTCAGAAATCGTCGGCGCCGGTGCTTCGGTTGCAACAACCGGGGTATTCACCATCGGCGTCTTGAGCGACACAACCGCGCCCAAGATCAAAACAACGATCGCGCCCGCGACCATTCCTCCGAAAAATCCGCCCATTTTCCTGCCTTTCGCCTCTTTCCTCTGCCTCGTTCAGCTCTGCGCCATCTGGTGTGGCGCTCGGCCAATTGAACGCGTCAGAAACGGTATGTCCTCTTGACGCTGCCGCTCAAGCCTGAGCATGTATGTGCGGACATTATACCGTGGCCCGGGGCTGCATCGCCAGCCCGAAATGCCCAAGCGAAGATAAGTGCCCAAATGCTGCTGCTGATCGACAACTACGACTCGTTTACCTACAATTTGGTACATTATTTAGGCGAACTTGGTGCCGAAATGGTCATTCGCCGAAATGATGCGCTGGATGTGCAGGAAGCGATGGCCATGAACCCTGCCGGCATTCTGCTGAGCCCCGGCCCCTGCGACCCGGATCAGGCGGGGATTTGCCTGGCGCTGACCGAAGCCGCCGCAGAAACCAAAACACCTTTGTTGGGGGTTTGCCTGGGCCATCAGACCATAGGTCAGGTGTTTGGCGGCAAGGTGGTTCGATGCCACGAGATCGTTCATGGCAAGATGGGCACGGTGAAGCACACCGGCAAGGGCCTGTTTGCCGGGCTTCCCTCACCCTTTGAAGCAACGCGCTACCATTCGCTGGTGGTCGAGCGCGAGACCCTGCCCGATTGCCTTGAGATCACGGCCGAGCTGGACGACGGCACGATCATGGGATTGCAGCACAAGGAATTGCCGATCCACGGCGTGCAGTTCCATCCGGAATCCATCGCATCCGAGCACGGTCACGCCCTTCTCAAAAACTTCCTGCAAGAACTGAAAGTCCCGGCATGAGCGACGCGCTGAAACCGCTGATCGGAGCCGCTGCCGATCGTCCTTTGACACGTGCCGAGGCCGAAAAAGCCTTTGCCATACTGTTCGATGGCGAAGCGACGCCCAGCCAGATCGGCGGATTGCTGATGGCCATGCGGACACGCGGTGAGACGGTCGATGAATACGCCGCAGCAGCAGCCGTGATGCGTTCGAAATGCAATGCCGTAAACGCACCCGAGGGGGCGATGGATATCGTCGGCACCGGCGGCGACGGCAAAGGCACCCTGAACATCTCGACCGCGACCGCTTTTGTCGTGGCCGGTGCCGGAGTCACGGTCGCAAAACACGGCAATCGCAACCTGAGCTCCAAATCCGGCGCAGCGGACGCATTGGGCCAGATGGGTATCAACGTCATGGTTGGCCCGCAAGTTGTTGAAAGCGCGCTGAAAGACGTTGGAATTGGCTTCATGATGGCGCCAATGCACCACCCTGCTATCGCCCATGTGATGCCGTCCCGGCAAGAATTGGGAACGCGCACGATCTTCAATATTCTTGGGCCCCTGACCAACCCTGCCGGCGTCAAACGGCAATTGACCGGCGCCTTCAGCCGCGACCTGATCCGTCCGATGGCCGAAACGCTTGGCCTGCTGGGGTCAGACCGCGCGTGGTTGGTACACGGATCGGACGGGACGGACGAGCTTACGATTACCGGTATCAGCTGGGTCGCCGCCCTGGAAGACGGGATTGTGAAAGAGGTCGAACTGCACCCCGAAGACGCAGGTCTTCCGGTGCATCCGTTCGAGGACATCATCGGCGGCTCGCCCGAGGAAAACGCCGTTGCGTTCCGGGCTTTGCTGGAAGGTGCGCCGTCAGCGTATCGTGACGCGGTGTTGCTGAATTCGGCCGCTGCTCTGGTCGTCGCCGAAGCGGCAAATGATCTGCGCGAAGGCGTGGCCATGGCTGCTGAAAGCATCGACAGTGGCAATGCCAAAAACAAAATCACGGCCTTGGCCGCCAAGACACAGGAAGCCGCATGACCGAAACCGTTCTGGACAGAATCAAAGCCTACAAACTGGAAGAAGTCGCGGCAGACAAAGCGCAGAAATCCCTGGAAACACTGGAAGGTGAGGCCCGGGCCGCCTCGGAACCCCGTGGCTTTGCCAATGCGCTGCAACACGCCTCGCGGCAAGGCTATGGCCTGATCGCCGAGGTCAAGAAAGCCAGCCCGTCCAAGGGGCTGATCCGGCCGGATTTCGACCCGCCCGTTCTTGCAAAGGCTTACGAAGAGGGTGGCGCGACATGTTTGTCCGTCCTGACCGACACCCCTAGTTTTCAGGGTCAAAAAGAGTATCTGACGCAGGCGCGCGACGCGACATCCCTGCCCGCCTTGCGCAAGGATTTCTTGTACGACCCGTATCAGGTGGTCGAAGCGCGCGCCCTGGGGGCGGATTGTATTCTGATCATCATGGCCTCGGTCAGTGACGATCAGGCGGCTGAACTGGAAGACACCGCATTCGAATGGGGCATGGATGTTCTGATCGAAGTACACGACGAAGCAGAGCTTGAACGCGCGGCACAGCTGAAAAGCCCGTTGATCGGTATCAACAACCGCAATCTGAAGACATTCGAGACAACGCTCGACACGACGCGCCGCCTGTCCAAGCTGGTGCCCGCCGATCGCACCATCGTGTGCGAAAGCGGACTGGGCACGCCAGACGATCTGAAGGACATTGCACGTTATGGGGCCCGCTGCTTCTTGATCGGAGAAAGCCTGATGCGCCAGGACGATGTTGAAGCGGCAACGCGCCATATCCTGTCAAACCCGCTGATCCCCGGAGTGATGTGATGCCGCTGACCCATTTCGATGCCCAAGGTCAGGCACATATGGTCGATGTCTCGGACAAAGAGGTGACAGATCGCGTCGCCGTTGCCGAAAGTCACATCAGGATGGCGCCGGAAACCTTTGAAATCATTTCCGAAGGTCGCGCCAAGAAGGGCGATGTTCTGGGCGTTGCCCGTTTGGCCGGCATCATGGGCGCGAAGAAGACGCCGGACCTCATTCCGCTGTGTCATCCTTTGCCGGTGACCAAAGTGGCGGTCGAGCTGACTCTTGACCCGGACCTGCCGGGTGTTCGGATTCAGGCCACCGTCAAGACCTCGGGCCAGACCGGGGTTGAGATGGAAGCGCTGACCGCCGTATCGACAGCCGCGTTGACGGTATACGACATGACCAAGGCCGTCGATAAGGCGATGGAGATAGGCGGCATTCGCGTTCTGCTCAAAGATGGCGGTAAATCAGGGCGTTACGAGGCGAAATGATTACTGTCGAAGAGGCGCGCACCCTGCTGTTCGATCTTGTGGGGCCATTGTCGGCAGAAGAGGTTCCACTGGCCCAGTCCGCAGGGCGCGTTCTGTCGCGGGACGTCACGGCCACGCGGGACCAACCGCCTTTTGCCGCGTCTTCCATGGATGGCTATGCAGTCAAATCTGACGAGGTCGAACTGCACGCCATGTTCAAAGTCGTGGGCGAGTCAGCAGCCGGACGTCGTTTTGAGGGCATTGTAGGCCCCGGACAGGCCGTTCGCATCTATACCGGCGCTCCTGTGCCCGAGGGCGCGGATTTCGTTGTGATTCAAGAGGATACGGACCGCCGCGGTGATCTTCTGACGATCACGGACGCACCCGGCGCCAAAACGAACATCCGACCCGCTGGCGTGGATTTCAAGGCTGGCACGTCCATATCGGCCCCGCGTTTGATCCGCGCTGAAGATGTGGCCTTGATGGCCGCGATGAACATCCCTCGCGTCCCGGTTTCGCGCAAACCCGTTGTCGCCCTCATCTCGACCGGTGATGAATTGGTCATGCCCGGGGAAGAACCCGGCCCTGATCAGATCATCGCCTCGAACACATTTGGCCTCAAGGCAATGCTCGAAGGATTGGGGGCTGTGGTGCGCGTGCTTCCGATCGCGCGGGACACTGTTTCGTCGCTTGAAACGGCCTTTGGCCTTGCGCAGGGGGCGGATCTGGTCGTGACGATCGGCGGGGCGTCGGTTGGCGATTATGACCTCGTGTCGGACGTCTCGCAGGGGTTGGGGATGAAGCAATCCTTCTACAAGATCCGAATGCGCCCCGGAAAACCCCTGATGGCCGGTCGTATCGGCAACGCGGCGATGGTCGGGTTGCCGGGCAACCCGGTCAGCGCCATGGTCTGCGGCTATCTTTTTCTGGCCCCGATGGTGCGTCGGATGCTGGGGCTGGAACAGGTGCTGCCCCCCTTCCGCACGGCCCGGCTGAATGTCCCTTTGCCCGAGAATGGCCCGCGCGAGCATTATATGCGCGCCGTGGTGACGGATGCCGGTATCGAAGCTTGCGCAGATCAGGACAGTTCCCTTCTCAGCGTATTGGCTCGGTCCAACGCGCTGTTGGTCCGCGCCCCACACGATCCGGCGCGCGACATCGGGGAAATGGTCGAATACCTGCCGATCTGACCTGTCCTCAAATTCGTTGACACAAAACGTGAACATGCGTAGAACAAAAGAAAACGCATGAGCGACGAGGTGTGAGCGATGCTGACCAAGAAGCAATTGGATTTGCTGGAATTCATCCACAAACGCGTGCAGGCGGACGGTGTTCCGCCCAGTTTTGATGAAATGAAGGCTGCTCTTGACCTGCGGTCGAAATCCGGCATTCACCGGTTGATCACCGCATTGGAGGAACGCGGATTTATCCGCCGCCTTGCCCATCGCGCTCGGGCCATCGAGATCGTGAAATTGCCCGAAAGCCTTGGCGGCGAGCCGACGGCTGGCTTTACGCCACGCGTGATCGAAGGCGACCGGCCCAAGGGCCGCCGCCCCGCGAACGTGGAGCCTGTATCGGTGGACGCGCTGGAGCTGCCGGTCATGGGCCGGATCGCAGCCGGTGTTCCCATCGAAGCCATCAGCCATGTATCGCATCACGTGGCCGTTCCCGGCCCCATGGTTTCGGGACAGGGACAGCACTATGCGCTTGAGGTTCGCGGCGACTCGATGATCGACGCTGGCATCAATGACGGTGACGTGGTCGTCATCCGGGAAACCTCGACCGCGGATAACGGCGACATCGTGGTTGCCTTGGTCGAGGATCAGGAAGCGACCCTCAAACGGTACTTCCGCCGCGGCAATGCAATCGCGCTGGAGGCTGCAAACCCGGCTTATGAAACGCGCGTCCTGCCCGAAGAAAAGGTCAAGGTTCAAGGCCGGTTGGTCGGACTGATCCGCACCTATTGAACCTGCTTGGAATGACGGTCCCCGGCAGGTTTCGGGGACCAAAGCCGGTGGCCGGTCATGTCCGCGCTCGAGGTCAGCTTTCCGTTCGAAACCGACAGGCTGCCGGTTTCGTACAACCGCTCCGGATCGAACACCCCGCATGAACCTTGCAAGGCAAGCGCAACAGCCGAGATGATGATCTGGTTTTCCTGACACTCGTCAAACGCCCGCGCCGCCCTTTTTCCGGTGATATGGATGATCTCATAGTCCTTCAGCGGGTATCGTTGCACGATGTCGCTGTCCGGCCATCTGAGCGCCGCCTCGATCTGGCCAACACCGTCTCCGTCATTTTCAAGCCAGACACCGGCGACAAACCCGCTGCCTTTGCTTTTGCTGAGGGCCCGCCCTTTGTCGGTCATAACGCCCACCAGTCCGCCATTTTCAGCGATCAGAACATCCGGTCTGTGCCCCGAGTTCCACAGCAGAAATGCCAGGGCAACAGGCACTGCTCCGGCCCATCGCGCTTGTCCCTGCCACAAAGCCATCCACAAGGCGCCGAATGCGACCAGGGGCAGGATGTACCAAGGTGGGCTGACCACAAAACCCTGCGCGCCCTCAAGGTGCGACACCCAGTCGGAAACCGTAAGGATCCAATGCAGTGCCCACCCCATGACGGTCAGGGCAATTGCCTCCAGTCCAAGCGGGGCCAGAAGCGCCGCAACGACGGCAGAGGGCACGACAAAAAGGCCCATGACCGGAACGGAAAGCAGGTTGGCCAGCAGACCGTAATGGGACATCGTATTGAAATGCGCAGCACCTATGGGGGCTGTTGCAAGGCCTGCAATTGCCGATGACATCACCACGCCGACGACTGGTTTCAACCAGTTTGGGCCGGGCAACGGGCCCATCTCTCGCAACGCTCCGAAGACGGCGACCAAGGCTGTGGTTGCGGCGAACGACATTTGAAATCCGGGGCTCAGCAGCGACTCGGGCCGAAGGACCAGCACGATTACGGCGGCAACAGCGACCGCACGCAGCGAAATCGCGCGCCGGTCGATCAACACGGCCCCCAGCATGACGCTGACCATGACAAAGGCCCGTTCGGTCGCGACGTTACCCCCGGACAACAACAGATAAAGGGTTGCGGCACAAAGCGCGAGAACAGCAGCCACCTTGCGAACCGGAACTCGCAACGCAACAGGGGGGCACAACGACAGCCCCAACCGAAACGCCACGAACACGAACCCTGTCAGCAGCCCCATATGAAGCCCGGAAATGGCCAGCAGATGCGCCAGATTGGATGCCCGCAAGGAGGATAGCGTCTCCTGCCCCATCCCGCTGCGATCTCCGGTGGTGACAGCCGCGGCAAATCCACCGATTTCACCGGGCAGGATCTGCCTGACCCGCTGCGAAATGGCCATGCGGATCGCAGTGACCCGAATGCCGTCGATCCCCTCGGTCGCTGGTGCGATGGTCATAATCGCGACGCGAGTATAGCCGACCGCACCCAATCGTTGAAACCAGGCATGGCGGCGAAAGTCGAAACCTCCGGGCTCGACCGGCCCCTGCGGCGGCGAAAGATGACCCGTGGTCATAACACGCTGCCCCGGTGCGATTGCGCCCGTTGGAACATGAACGGAAAGACGGATGCGCTGCGGCCTGCGCTCCTGAGGTACATCCCCTATGCGTACCTGATCAAGCGTCAACCGCAACGCATCCGAGGCAGACCGATCCATGGCGACGACCCTCCCCTCGACAGGGCCATAATATCGCCACGACAGAACCGGTTCTGCCACCATGTGGGCGCGAACGCCTGCCAGAATGAAACCGGCAGCGATCAGCGCCCCCCCGATTGCCAACGTTCCCACCCCCGGTGGCAGCCGGCGGCGCAAGGCGACAAGAGCGATCCCAAGACAGATAAGACCGGCATATACTGGCCAATTCGGCTCGACGCGGACGCCGAAATAAAGACCAATCCCCGTCGCCAGCAAAACCGGCGTCCAAGGGAAAAGGTACCCTGTCTGGTGCAGCAGCGCGGCCTCGACCCGTGCAAGAACACGCATGGTTGCCCCCGTCCTTCGGGCTCGTTAGACAGGCTTCAATCTATGCCAGATACGGTTACCAAAAGGTTAATCCTCACCATGACTGAACAGGTCGTCACTCGTTTTGCCCCCTCGCCCACCGGTTTCCTGCATATCGGCGGCGCGCGCACTGCATTGTTCAATTGGCTGTATGCGCGTGGTCGGGGCGGCAAATTCCTGCTGCGGATCGAAGACACCGATCGCGAACGTTCGACACCCGAAGCGACCGCCGCGATCCTTCAGGGCATGGCCTGGCTTGGCCTTGATCACGACGGTGATGTGATCAGCCAGTTCGAAGGGGCCGCCCGTCACGCCGAAGTCGCGCATCAGTTGCTGGCCGAGGGCAAAGCATACAAGTGTTTCTCGACCCAGGAAGAAATCGCGGCTTTCCGGGACCAGGCGCGCAGCGAAGGGAAATCAACCCTGTTCCGCAGCCCATGGCGTGACACCGATCCCTCGACATATCCGGACGCACCTTTTGCCATACGCATCAAGGCGCCTCAGGACGGGGTGACCGTGATCCACGATCAGGTTCAGGGCGATGTGAGCATTCGCAATGACCAGTTGGACGACATGATTCTTCTGCGCTCGGACGGAACACCCGTCTACATGCTGGCAGTCGTTGTCGACGATCACGACATGGGTGTCACCCATGTCATCCGCGGCGACGATCACCTCAACAACGCCGCACGGCAAATGATGATCTACGAAGCCATGGGCTGGGACGTTCCGGTCTGGGCGCATATCCCGCTGATTCACGGGCCGGATGGCAAGAAGCTGTCCAAGCGCCATGGTGCACTTGGGGCGCAGGAGTATCAGGCCATGGGCTATCCTGCCGCTGGAATGCGCAACTATCTGGCCCGGCTGGGCTGGAGTCATGGCGACGATGAGTTTTTCACGGACGCGCAAGCAAAAGATTGGTTCGATCTGGATGGGATCGGCAAAAGCCCTGCACGGTTCGATCTGAAAAAGCTTGAAAACCTGTGTGGGCAGCATATCGCAATCTCGGACGATGCTGCACTGCGGCAAGAGATCGAAGCATATCTGACCGCGGCAGACCTTTCGCCCCTTACGGAAACACAATCCAGTGATCTGGAACGTGCGATGTATTGCCTCAAGGACCGGGCGCGCACCTTCCCGGAACTGCTTGAAAAGGCTCATTTTGCGCTGACAAGCCGCCCGATCGTTCCGGATGAAAAGGCGGCAAAGGCACTGGCAACTGTATCCGATGGTATACTGACGGAATTGACGCCGCATCTGCAAAATGCTAGCTGGTCGCGGAACGAACTGGAGGAGTCACTGAATTCCTTTGCCGAGTCAAAGGGGCTCAAGTTCGGCAAGCTGGCCGGTCCGCTGAGGGCCGCCCTGGCGGGTCGGGCCGTTACGCCTTCGGTTTTTGACATGATGCTTGTGCTGGGACGGGAAGAAACCCTGGCGCGGCTTTCTGAAGCAGCGAAATAACCCAAGCTTCATAAACGGGTAACGCTGCTCC
The DNA here is from genome assembly GCF_059613405.1 of Ruegeria sp. BHSA118. NCBI lineage: Bacteria > Pseudomonadati > Pseudomonadota > Alphaproteobacteria > Rhodobacterales > Roseobacteraceae > Ruegeria > Ruegeria sp. BHSA118. The sequence goes on along the minus strand of NZ_JBXWSM010000009.1, from coordinate 8,573 downwards.
GCTAACACCCGGACTGCGCGTCCACGCGCAGTCATTGCCCGTATCACCGGAGGTATCTCTGGCGTGCGCATGAATGAAGAAGGGACAACCATGACCGAAAGCAACAAAACAGCCACTCTGACCGTTCACGGCAAAGAGTATGAGTTGCCTGTTCATTCTCCGACCGCTGGTCCGGATGTCATTGATATCCGCAAGCTTTATGGTCAGGCCGGCGTCTTCACCTACGATCCGGGTTTCACCTCGACCGCCAGCTGCGACAGCACCATCACCTATATCGACGGTGAAAAAGGCGAACTGCTGCACCGCGGCTATCCGATCGACCAACTGGCCGAGAAATCGCATTTCCTCGAAGTCTGCTATTTGCTGCTCTACGGAGAACTGCCGGCGGCAAAGGATCTTGAGAAGTTCGAGACCACGATCACACGCCACACCATGCTGCACGAGCAGATGCAGTATTTCTATCGCGGTTTCCGCCGTGACGCGCACCCGATGGCCATCATGGTCGGCGTTGTCGGCGCGATGTCGGCCTTCTATCACGATTCAACGGATATCGCCGACCCGCAGCAGCGTGAAATCGCATCGCATCGTCTAATCGCCAAGATGCCGACAATTGCTGCGTGGGCCTATAAGTACCACACCGGTCAGCCTTTCGTGTATCCGCGCAACGATCTGGACTATGCGTCGAACTTCCTGCGCATGTGCTTCAGCGTTCCTGCCGAGGAATATGAGGTCAACCCGATCCTCAGCCGCGCGATGGACCGCATCTTTACGCTGCACGCAGACCACGAACAGAATGCCTCGACATCGACCGTGCGTCTGGCGTCGTCTTCGGGTGCAAACCCGTTTGCCTGCATCGCCGCTGGCATCGCCTGCCTTTGGGGTCCGGCCCATGGCGGCGCAAATCAGGCCTGCCTGGAAATGCTGGAAGAGATCGGCACTGTTGATCGCATTCCCGAATTCATCGCCCGCGCCAAAGACAAGAACGATCCGTTCCGCCTGATGGGCTTTGGTCACCGCGTTTACAAGAATTTCGATCCGCGCGCCAAAGTAATGAAGCAATCGGCAGACGAAGTTCTTGACCTGCTGGGCGTTGAAGACAACCCGAAATTGCAGGTTGCCAAGGAACTGGAACGCGAAGCGCTGGAAGACCCGTATTTCGCCGAGAAAAAGCTGTTCCCGAATGTCGACTTCTACTCGGGCATCATCCTCGAAGCGATGGGTTTCCCGACTTCGATGTTCACGCCGATCTTCGCTCTGTCACGCACTGTTGGCTGGGTCAGCCAGTGGAAAGAAATGATCGCCGATCCGCAAAACAAGATCGGCCGCCCGCGTCAGCTGTACCTGGGCGAAACGCTGCGCGATTACGTGGATATCGAAAATCGCTGATACGCGCCTTGCGGCAATCTGTTTCGAAGGCCCCGGTACTGCCGGGGTCTTTTTTGTTTGGGCGGAAGCAATGAGAGCGCGAAGACCCGGTGTTTTCCCGCGCAAGACAGCAACGGACAAGCCGGGACGCATGACCTCAGAACAGGCTCAGCTGATCTCCGGGCTGCGGCGGCACCGCAAACAAGTCGCAGCGCAACGGGGCCGATTTTATGGACAGCCCCAGACGCTTGCAGGATTTCATAAACCTTTGAGCGATGATCCCGGCATACTCACCCTCGCCCCGCATTCTGCGCCCCCAACGCGGATCATAATCCCGTCCCCCATGCATTTCCCGCAGTTTGGACATGACCTTTTCCGCCCGCGAAGCCTCATGATCGGCAAGCCAGCCCTGCCAAAGCTTCGATACTTCGCGCGGCAGCCGCAACATGATCCAGCTTGCGGCATCCGCACCGGCCTCTTTCCCGGCTTCCAGAAGGTTTTCCAGTTCATGATCCGTCAGCCCCGGCACGATGGGTGACGTCATCACACGCACCGGAACGCCCGCTTCCGTCAGCGCTCGGATCACACGCAACCGCCGAAGGGGCGACGGTGCCCGTGGTTCCATCCGCCGGGACAAATCCGCATCCAACGTGGTCAGCGAAATACCAACCCGCACCAGCCCCCGGCCTGCCATGTCGGCAAGCAACTCCAGATCCCGCTCTATCAAAGCACCCTTGGTGACGATTGCGACCGGGTGATTGAACTCATTCAAAACCTCAAGGCATGACTTTGTAATCATGTGCTTTTTCTCAATCGGCTGATACGGATCCGTATTCGTACCAATTGCAATCGGCGCAACTTTGTAGGATCTGGCGGACAATTCCTTGCGCAAAACACGTCCTATGTTGGGTCGAGCGATCAGGCGGGTTTCGAAATCCAATCCTGCCGATAGCCCCAGATACGCGTGGCTGGGCCGCGCAAAACAGTAAACGCAGCCATGTTCACATCCCCGGTACGGGTTGATCGAACGATCGAAGGGCAAATCAGGGGATCGGTTGTACGTAATAGCGCTGCGTGCAACCTCTTCTCGTGTCTCGGTACGCAGCGGCGGCAATTCTTCCTCAATGTCCCACCCGTCCTCGGTGGCGGTGGTGGCAAAACGTTCAAACCGACCAGCTTCGTTCGTCGTTGTTCCTCTTGCCTTGATCGTCCGAGCGATATTCATGTCAGTGTGTTCTTCTTTTGTTCACCTGCGAACATAGGCCTGTCACCAATTTGGCGCAAGCCCCGCCAAATCACCGACGGATTGAAGCGAGATGAAATCTCCGCAGGATGATCTTGCAGACTTTTCTATCGAGCCCCCCCATTTTTTGTCCTATAGGTCGGTCCCGAAACGACCGACGTCGCAATCGTCACAGTCAGAATGCGACGTTTTGGCCAAAACGGAAAAAAATGCCACCACGGGCCGATGGCCCGCCCAGCACAGGGAACACCCCATGTCCGACGAAGAAGACATCGTCCTGTCCGAATTGAATGACGACGAACTGGTCGAGCAGATGTTCGACGATCTCTATGACGGCCTGAAGGAAGAGATCGAAGAAGCCACCAATATCCTGCTGGAACGCGGATGGACACCTTATGACATCCTGACCAAGGCTCTGGTTGGCGGCATGACCATCGTGGGCCATGACTTCCGCGACGGCATCCTGTTCGTCCCCGAAGTTCTGCTGGCCGCAAACGCCATGAAGGGCGGCATGTCCATTCTCAAGCCGCTGCTGGCCGAAACCGGTGCACCGCGCGTCGGCAAGATGGTCATCGGCACCGTGAAGGGCGACATCCACGACATCGGCAAGAACCTTGTTTCGATGATGATGGAAGGCGCTGGCTTCGAAGTTGTCGATCTGGGCATCAACAACCCGGTCGAAAACTATCTGGAAGCGCTGGAAAACGAACAACCCGACATTCTGGGCATGTCGGCCCTGCTGACCACTACGATGCCTTACATGAAAGTGGTCATCGACACGATGGTCGAACAGGGCGTCCGCGACGATTACATCGTTCTGGTCGGCGGCGCGCCCCTGAATGAAGAGTTCGGCAAGGCCATCGGCGCGGATGCCTATTGCCGCGACGCAGCTGTTGCAGTGGAAACCGCCAAGGAATTCGTGGGCCGCAAGCACAATCAACTGGCTGGCTAAGACCCGGAAAATACTGATTGAAAGGCCGTCCGATCCGGGCGGCCTTTTCGATTCCGAAGCACTTTGCCACCGGAAGATCCGGATTATCCAATTTTAAACCAAAGCAGGTCTAAAAGAACGAGGCATCCACATCCCAAGGGGGGGTCTCGTGCCGACTACGTTTACGGCCATCTCGCTCGGCAAGCTTGCCGATATCGACAGTTTCGAAGGCAACAACACAGCTGAAAACGCTTCGGCGCTTGTAGGGAAAACCTTTGGCGGGTCCGACGATCCGCTGGCTCATAACAGCGTCACTTGGAGCCCGGTCGGCAATCCGGGTACGGTCTATAACATGAACAACATGTCGGCCAATGATCGGTTTTCGATCGATGGCGGGCCGCCTCAGACATTCGATGGCACTTCGGTCTACAATGCCACGATCACCTATTTAGACGGATCAACTGCCAGGATTACCGCAGTTGTGGCGCAGGATGTGGATGGCAACACCTATCTGATGCCGGAATTCTCGGACAATTCGGACCAATCGGCCTTGGAGGCTGGCCCTGTCCGCTCGATCACGCTCAACAGCCTTGCCGGAAACCGGTATTCAGGCCTGACATCCCGCCGTGAAGATTGGGATCTGGTGCCCTGCTTTACCCCCGGAACGATGATCCGCACCAAGCAAGGCGCGCGGCCGATTGATACCCTGTCCGTCGGTGACCGTATCGAAACCCATGATCATGGGCTGCAACCCCTACGTTGGATGGGGCGGCGAACCGTCAAGGCAACGGGTCCGCATGCGCCAATTCTCTTCAAAGCGGGCGCCGTCGGAAACACGCGTGACCTTCTGGTGTCACAACAGCACCGCATGCTGATTGGGGATTGGCGTCTCGAACTGCACACCGGACATAGCGAAGCCCTGGCGCCTGCCAAACATCTCGTGAACGGGTCCAACATCATACTGCGGCCCGGAGGGTTGGTGACCTACATCCACTTGCTGTTCGACCGGCACGAGCTGCTCTGGGCCGAAGACTGCCTGAGCGAGAGCTTTCATCCCGGCGCGCAAATCTGGGACAGTCTCGGTTCCGCCGAACGGCAAGAAATCCTGTCGCTGTTACCGGAACTGTCGTTGAATGGTGTCGCCGCGTACGGCCCGCTGGCCAGGCCCCTGTTGACCGCGTTCGAAGCGCATGCGTCGGCAGCCTGACATGAGATGTCGGATCGGGGCTTGCCCAATGGCCGCAATCAGCCTCCTATGGAAACAGCCCCGGAGGATGCCACCTGATGTCAAACGAATCCCTGCCAGATGATGCAAGCCTGACCACGAAGGGCTATGACGATGCAGGCAAGGGAAGCATCCTGTTGATTGCCTGCGGCGCTCTTGCGCGCGAAATACTGGACATCAAAACACGAAATGGCTGGGATCACATGGCTCTGACCTGCCTGCCGGCAATCCTGCACGTTCACCCGGAACGGATCACCCAGGCTGTGGAAGACGCCGTGGCCAAGCATCAGGCCAATTATGACAAGATCTACATCGTTTACGCCGATTGCGGGACCGGAGGTCTGCTTCAGGCCGCCTGCGAAAAGCTTGGGGTCGAAATGGTGAAGGGGCCCCATTGCTATTCCTTCTTCGAAGGAAATCAGGCCTTTCAGGACCACGGAGAAGACGAAACAACCGCTTTTTATCTGACAGATTTCCTGGCCCGGCAATTCGACGCCTTTGTCTGGAAACCACTGGGCCTGGACCGCCACCCGGAACTGCGTGACATGTATTTCGGCAACTACACCAAACTTGTCTATCAGGCTCAGATCGACAACCCAGAACTGACGGAACGCGCGCGCGAATGCGCAGATCGAATGGGCCTTGAATTTGAACGCCGGTTCACCGGTTACGGCGATTTGGAAAACACACTGTCAGATTGGGCAAACCGCCCAAGTTGAGGTCAGGCGTTTTCCTGTGCGACCTGCCGGATGCGTTCGATCATCGACCGCAAGCCGTTTGAGCGCTGAGCGGACAGGTGGTCGTTCAGCCCAAGGCGTGCCAGTTCCGCCCCCGCATCGACCTTGGGAACTTCGGCCACGGGCAAACCGTTGTACAAGGACCGAAGAACAGCGATCAGGCCACGCACGATCAGTGCATCGCTGTCACCATCGAACTTGAAGACGCCGGATTCAATCATCGGATGCAGCCAGACCTGACTGGCGCATCCATGCACTTTTGTCGCCGGAACCTTGAATGCGTCGTCCAAAGGATCCATCGCCTTGCCCTGCTCGATGACATGGCGATACCGGTCTTCCCAATCCTCGAGAAACTCGAAATCCTCGACAATCTCTTCAAAGGCGGGCGTGGCCATGATGCGGTGATCCTTTGGTTGCATTCACAATTGTGACCTAAGCCGGTGACCGGCCACTGTCCAGCCCCCGCGGTGGCTTTTCAACGCGAAGAAATTGCGCTAACCCATTGCCTGAACTCGTGTGAAAGTCTGTGGGTCCATGCAAAAATCTCTGTCCGTTCTTATCATCGCCACGCTGACCCTGACTGCATGCAGCAGTTGGCGTGACTCTCGGGTGAACCCGTCAAACTGGTTCGGATCCAGCAGATCTGTCGAAGCCGAAACACCGCCCGACCCAAATGCCGCCGACGCACTGGTTCCGAAGCAAGGCGGAGGAACCGGCCTGTTTTCCCGCCCCGATGCCGAAGACACCAGCATTCCAATTGGTCGGATCGACGAATTGCGCATCGACCCGACCCCCTCTGGCGCGATCATCTATGCGTCTGGCACGGCTGTCCGGCAGGGGGCATTCAACGCGCGTCTGGTTCCTGTTGACAAGGAAGAAAACCAGAAAAACGGAACTTTGGAATTTGTGTTCCGCGTGACCTACCCCAGCTATGAGACGCCGCAAGGGTCGGAACGTACTCGGATGGTATCGGACGCCATCAATATCTCGAAACAGGAACTGGAAGGTATTCGGCTGGTCCGCGTGGTCGGACAACAGAACGCATTGGAATCACGGCGCCGGTAAGCGCCGTTACAGGGACACGACCTTGACCGACTGCCCTTTGGCCGCCAGGGCAATCTTTCCTTCGCACAGCTTGAGAGCATCCTCGCCAAAGACCTCGAACCGCCATCCCGACAAGGCTGGAACATCCCGCTCGCCGGCTGCAATCTGATCCAGGTCCGAGCTTGTGGCGATCAATTTCGCCGCAACACCTGAACTTTCGGTTTTTGACTTCAGCAGAACCCTCAGCAGGTCAGCCAGCGCCGGATTGACCTTGAGCTTGTCGCGCGAGGTGTCGACATTCGGCAATTTGTCGGGCGGGCAATTCACGCCACGCTTGACCGCTGCCAGAATACCTTCGGCGATCGCCCCTTTGCGGGCTTCGCGCAGCAACAGGCGGGACCCGCCCAAATCCGAATGTGTCTTGGGTTTCGTCGATGCCAACTCGATCAGCGCGTCGTCTTTGAATACGCGGTTCCGGGGCACGTTGTTTTCCTGCGCATAGGATTCGCGAAACTGCGCCAATTCGCGCACAACGGCCAGAAACTTGGCCGAGTTCGTGCGCGTCTTTACCCGCTTCCATGCGTCTTCTGGGCGGATGTCATATGTGGCAGGCTGTGTCAGCGTCCGCAATTCTTCGGCAACCCAGTGGCTGCGCTGCGTCTTTTCAAGTTCTGCGGCCAGACGCTCATAGATGCCGCGCAAATGGGTCACATCTGCAAGAGCATAGTTTTTTTGAGCATCGGTCAGCGGGCGCCGGGACCAGTCGGTGAACCGAGAGGTCTTGTCGACACCCTGCTTGCAGATTTTCCGAACCAGAGTTTCATAGCCAACCTGTTCGCCAAAGCCACAAACCATCGCTGCGACCTGAGTGTCGAACAGCGGCTTGGGAAACACGCCGGCTTCGACCCAGAAGATCTCAAGGTCCTGGCGGGCGGCATGGAACACCTTGACCACGCTTTCATTCCGGAAAAGATCGTAAAGCGGGTCAAGCGACAGGCCATCGGCAAGCGGATCGACCAGAACCGCGCCGTCTTCATCTTCGGACGGGACAGCCAATTGCACCAGGCACAGCTTGGAGTAATACGTCCGCTCGCGCAGGAATTCGGTGTCGACCGTGATGTAGGGATAGCCTTCGGCGGCCTTGCAGAATTCGGCCAGCTCTTGCGTCGTCGTCAGGGTTTTCATGCGCCGTACTAGTATCGCTCTTGTTTTTGTGCCTGCCCGTTTTTGTCCTCGTCCCGAGCGTTGTCGACGACCATAGGCCGATTATTGCACGGGTGTAAATCACCCACAGAGCGTTCACGGCAACAGGACGGGCGACCTGTTGCCTTCAGCAAAGCGCCGCAGCACTTCGGGGTAGAGTTTGTGCTCCCACACCAGCACCCGCGCAGCCAGCGATTCCGGGGTATCATCGGCTTGGATCGGTACCCGTGCCTGGCCCAGAATCGGGCCATCATCCAGTGCCGCCGTCACCTCATGCACCGAGCAGCCGTGTTCGGAATCTCCGGCTTGAATCGCGCGGGCATGGGTGTTTAACCCTTTGTATTTAGGCAATAATGAAGGGTGGATATTCAGCATCCGCCCTTGAAACCGGGAAACGAAATCCGCTGTCAGAACCCGCATGAAGCCAGCCAGGCAGACAATGTCGGGTTGCGCCTCTTGCAGGGGCTTCAAAAGCTCGGCTTCAAAGGCGCTGCGGTCCCCTTTGAAGGGGCGATGATCAACCACTGCGGTCGGAATGCCACGGTCCGCAGCTTTTTTCAGCCCGCCTGCCTGCGCATCATTGGACAGCACCAAACAGGGTCGCGCCGGATGATCTTTGGTCATGCTGTCAACCAGCGACACCATGTTCGACCCGCCCCCGGAGATCAGGATCGCGACGCGCTTCTGGCTCACAGCAGTTTGCCCGAATAGGCAACGCCGGGCGTTTCCGTGACGGTACCGATCCGAGCGACGGTTTCACCGGCATCCGCCAGCAGGGCCGACAGCTCATCCGCCTTGTCCGCGGCGCACACGACAATTAGGCCG